>JAKSKA010000048.1 GCA_024401915.1 Bacteroidales bacterium | reverse complement strand
TCAGAAGGTCAGAGCATTCGAAACTCCCGCTGTCGGTGTTGGTCACGCGGAATTCCGCCGTCAACCGGTTTTCCCCGAGACGGTACTCCATTTCCGCACGGAAGCAGTACGGCCAGGTGCGGCGGGTGCTTTCATTGTCGCTGAGACTAAGCACGGCTTTCGAATCACCCGCGGACACGACAGACCAATAGCAATACGGCGTGACGCAGTTTTCGAGCGGCCAGCAGGCCGACACGCCGCCGGTTCCGATTATCCTGACCGGATTGCCCTCATTGCGCCAAACGCGGAGGCAGGCGCCCAGGCGGTCGATAACGGCACGGCCGTGGCTGTTCTCAAGCACTATCCCTGCATCGGAAGGGCAGTTTTCGCGAAGGTAGCCGATATCGCTTCCGGACAGTTCCAGCAGGGACGCGAGGCGGTAGGTGCCACCCCAGGACATCAGGTGGTCATTAAGCGAGCCGCGCTTGTTCTCGCCGGTGCGGTATTTGCTCCACCGGGTGGGGAACCACGCCTCGTTCTTGGACCCGCGGGGGCGCTCCATCGAGTGCCATATCCGGCGGTCCTCGTCAGCGAAGCCCTGTGTGCCGTTGCGCCACAGCAGCGCCGCCACTTCCCTCCACATATCGTCCTTGTCGGCGCGGGCGAGCGCCATAAGCTCGGGGATCACGAGATTGCCGTAATCGTCCAGACCGGCGTGCTCGGAGCCGACGATGGTGGCGCCGGCAGGACGCCAGTTATAGACATAGAGGTCCCTGTCCACCGGGTATACCGGGTTCTGCAGGTACACCCAGGAGAGCATATACCAGCCGGCCTTGCGGGCACGGAGGAGGTATTGCCGTCCCGACGTGGCCTTCCACATCTCCACGGCGGCACTGAGGAACGGCTGCACGCCCTCACGGTCAACGCTGGAGCAGTCCATTGCTCCCCCGTTGCACTCGAACCTGTCGATATCGCGGCTGAAATAGTAGTCGAATGCCTTGTCGATGACCTTTTTCACCTCCTTGTCGCGGGTTGCGGTCCAATACCGCACAAGGCCCATCAGCACATAGCCGCCGCAGTCTCCCGACCAGGACACGCATTTCCCGTTGGAATAATCCCACTGCGAGCCCAGGGCGCCGTTCCCCGGCAGGGCGGCAAGCACGGCATCCTTGACCCTGCGCGCAGACTCCATAAGCCTCACGGCGGCAGCCCCGGCATCACTGACGCCTATCTTCGCAAGCGCTTCCTCGTTCTCTTTCAGGAAAACGGAAGTGCGCACCAGCTCGCTTATCGACCACCCGACTTCGGATGCATCGGTGAAGGTCTTGCCGGGCTTGGGTTTCCTGCCACGGCGTATGAGTCCGCAGGGCTGCTGACGGTGCTTTATCCAGCTGTCAAGCACATCGATACCGAATTTGACGTCTTCGGCATTGCCGTTCTTCAGTCCGTATTCGATGGTCAGGCGGGCGCGCTGGAATGTCTGGGACGCAAATCCGATATCGGACGCGCCACCACCTACGAGATACTGGCCTTCCGCGAGGGACTTGGATTTCTCCACATCATCATTCACCCAGCGGTCCAGCGTGAAATCGCGTTCATAGTCCTCGATGCTGTAACCGTCCTTCGACTTCCCGGTGTTCATATAGCCGAGGGAGAACACCATATCGTTCTGGCCTCCGCCGAACCAGGAGCCGTACTTGTTGCGGCGGCGGGTCCATTTCATATAATCAAGGTCCAGCCCGACAGTCTCCTCGATGGTCCTCTGGGCCGGGGTATAGTGGTCCAGGACCTTCCAGGCCACGGGAAAGACGGTGGCGAAACCATAATTCTCCCACAGCGGCCTGCCTTCGCAGGCATAAGCCGTGACACGGACAGACTCCCCGGGATTCAGGGTGATGTACTCGTCGTAACGCGGGGTAAGTTTCCTTTTGTCGGTATAGGAATACGGCGCCTCAGTGGCGGGCCAGTATATAAGGTGGCGGAAAGACCCGTCTTCGAGCTTTTCCATCGAACTCGACCCGGTGATGGAGTTCATATCCGCATCGGAGGCAAACAGAGAAAACACCTTGCTCCTGTTTTCGGAGATTGTGCAGGCCGGTATCGAACTGCGGTCTCCGGCAAAGATCCACGGCTGGCCGTCCTTCTCCCACCCGCCGGGCATTTCAAGAGAAAACGCGCGCCCGTCGCTGAGGATATTGCGCCCCACGAATTCGTTGCCGTTGTAGAGGACTCCGGGGATAAGATACCGGCTTGCCCTGAAACGCGGCTCCGCCTTCAATACAAGTTTGAATGAAACGGGCCTGTCGCCTGTATTCCTGGCGCTCGCCTCCACCTTCCATACCGCCGTCTGCGGGACCTTGTCCACACTGATCCGTCCGGCCTCAACCTCCGTCTTCAGCCCATCGTCCGACGGGATGGTCACGACCGAAAAATCGACTGCAAAAACCTGCAACGGGAGAATTAGGGCCATCAAGGCCGGAATTGACTTTTTTGTTTTCATAACCATCTTCAATCGACATTCACAAGATAACAATAATAAACGAAATATTTATTACCTTTGATTGATTTGAAAAAGCCATAAATGAACAAGAGACTCCACAACGCATTCAGGGCGGCGCTCCTGCTTGTCCTCGCCGCCGCATCGTACAGCTGCTCGCAGGAGCGCAGCACACACCTCTCATACGCTGACCCCTTCATCGGGACGGACTATACCGGCCATACGTTCCCGGCGGCATCCTGCCCGCTGGGGCTCGTGCAGCCCGGTCCGGACACGGGGAACTACCTGTGGAAATACTGCAGCGGCTACAACTGGTCCGACTCGCTGATAACCGGGTTCTCGCAGAACCACCTCAACGGCACCGGTGTCCCGTCCCTGTGCAACATACTGATAATGCCGTACTCGGACAGCTGCTGCGCTTACCGCGCCAGCCGCAAGGCGGACGAGACCGCATCGCCCGGCTTCTACAGCGTCAGGCTGCCTGACAACGGCGTGAAGGTGGACATCACCTGCTCGCCAAGAGTCGCCTGCTACGATATGAGCTTCTCCGGCAACGCAAGAAAGCTTTTCATCAATTTCCAGAACGCGCAGAAACGCGACAGGACGGACACCCCGTCGATGAAGGGATTCGTCAAGTCCTGGGAGGGGTGGAAAAAGGACGACCGATCATTTGCCGGCCATCTCGTGACCAACAGCTGGGTGGAATACGACCTGTGGTACGAAATCAGCTTCGACACGGAGGTCTGCGCCGTTGACACCCTGTGCCTGGATCCGGAATACGCAGCGCCCGCCATCGTGCTGGACTTCGGCAGCGGCGATGCGCCCGTCAAGGCAAAGATCGCACTCTCCTACACCGGTGCGGCAGGGGCCCACAAGAATATGTCGGAGGTTCCGGACTGGGATTTCGGCAAGGTGCGCGCTGACGCGGAAGAGGCCTGGGAGAACATATTCCGCCTCATCGACATCGAAGCGCCGGACAGCATAAAGACCGCATTCTACACATCGATGTACCACCTCTACCTCCAGCCGAACCTGATTTCCGACAAGGACGACGCCCCCCGCTACTCGACCTTCTCGCAATGGGACACCTTCCGCGCCGCCGACCCGCTGCGCGCCCTGCTCACTCCAGACATCGAGGCGGACATCGTGAACACGATGATAGATGAAGCGCAGAGCCGCGGCCACCTGCCCGTCTGGGACCTCTGCGGCAAGGACAACTACTGTATGATTGCCAACCACGCCGTTCCCACAGTCGTGGGGGCCTGCCTGCAGCACCCCCCCGGCATCGACAGGGAAAAGGCCTACGAAGCGCTGAAGGCATCGCTCACGACCTGCCACAAGAAGTCCGACTGGGACATCTATGACAGATACGGCTACTACCCCTTCGACTCCGTGAAGGTCGAATCGGTATCGCGCACGCTGGAAAGCTGCTACGACGACTGGTGCGCCGCGCAGCTCGCGAAGGAACTGGGCCGCACGGAAGATTACGACTTCTTCCTTGCACGTTCACGGAACTACCGCAATCTCTTCGACGCCTCGACCGGCTTCTTCCGCGGCAGGGATTCCGCCGGCAACTGGCGCGAGCCTTTCGAGCCTTACCGCTACTCCCACGCATCCCATCAGGGCGGCGACTACACTGAAGGCAACGCCTGGCACTACCTCTGGCACGTGCTCCAGGACCCGGAGGACCTGATGGAACTGCTCGGCGGCAAGGAGAAGTTCGTGGAGAAACTCGACACGCTCTTCGACGTCAGCGTGCCCGCATCGATGACGGGCGAAGCGTCCGACGTCACCGGACTCATCGGGCAGTATTCCCACGGAAACGAGCCCTGCCACCACGTCATCTACCTCTACACCCTCGCTGGCCGTCAGGACAAGGCGGAGGACAGGCTGGATCAGGTATTCAGCGCCTTCTACAGGAACGAGCCCGGCGGACTTTGCGGGAATGACGACTGCGGCCAGATGAGCGCCTGGTATATCTGGTCGGCACTCGGGTACTATCCCGTCAATCCCGCGAGCGGGAAGCTGGTAGAGGGCAGGGCCCAGGTAAGCAAAGCGACGATCCGAAACAACAAGGGAAAGAAAATACACCTTCAATGATAAAACGCCTCACACTGATTCTCGCCGCCGCTATCGCGTCCCTTCCCTGCCTCGGAGAAGTGATTCCGACGACAGAAAGGACTGAAGGGCTCCTCAGGGAGCTCCTCGCCAAAATGGACAGCACCAGCATCTACGCTGCAAGGAAAAGCAAGGAAATAGATGCGATCAAGGCAAAACTGCCCGGGAATACGCCGTTGGAGCAATTCGACCTGCATTTCCTGCTTTCGGACAAATACGCGAAACTCGATGTGGACTCCTCGCTGTTCTATCTGGAGGAATCCAGCAGGATTGCACGCGAAGCGGGACTTGACTCGTTGAGGATAAAGGCCGATATCACAAAAGCGAACTTCCTGGCCATCACCGGATTCCACGCAGAAGCGCTGGAAACGCTGGGAACTATTGACAGGAAATCGCTCAAGGGGGACAATCTCGGGTCATATTACAATGCATTCACGTCCCTGTTCCACAGTATGTACTCGGTCTCCGACGAGCCCGCCTATCTCAAGAAAAAATACAAAGGATTATATAACATCTACAGGGACTCCCTTCTGGCGGTGTCGGACCCGATGAGCAACAACTACCTCCGGAATATGGAAAAGAAGGAGGCCAGGGCCGGGAATATCGAAGAAGCAAGAAGATACAACGACCTTCGTGCAACCCTCATAAAAGACCAGAGATCGGACAAGAACACCACACGCATCTACGACAAGTTCACCATCGCCTATATATATGAGCACAAGCTTACGGGCGAGGCATTTGACGACCTGCTCGAGTCAGCGATACTGGAAGTGGAGAGCAACAACAGGGACATCGCCTCGCTGTTGAGGGTGGAGTCCCTACTCGTGGAAATGGAAAAGGTGAAGGAGGCCAAAAAGGTTTCCGACCACTATTTCTCAGCGATACAGCAGTTCGGCTCAAGACAGAGACGTCTGGACGTCCTGGACACCACACTGGAGATCAACGACAAGGCGCTGTCATCAATCAAGAAGAGGAACAACGAGCTCTACATCGCCTTCATCTTCATCTCGCTCCTCGTGGTCATACTGGTTTTCGCCATACTGAAGATCAACAGCATACGCAAGAACGTCAGCGACCTCAACAAGAAGCTCTACAACTCGGGAGAAATCTCGAAGGGATATATCGCGGTGGTATTCCATCTCTACTCATCCTACATCAAGCGTCTCGACACCCTTCGTACCAGAATCTACACCAACCTGAAGAAGGGCGACGTGGACAGGGCGCTCGAACTCACGAGCCAGTCGGGAGAAAGCAACTCCGAGGAGATGAAGGAACTGTTCAACAACTTCGATTCCGTCTTCCTTGACATCTTCCCCGACTTCATCCAGACCGTAAACGACTGTCTCAAGCCTGAAGATCGCATAATCCTGAAGAAATCAGGCAATATGACAACCGAACTGCGCATCATCGCCCTCACCAAACTGGGGATCAACGACAACACAAAAATCGCAGAACTGCTTCATTGCTCGGTAAAGACAATCTACAATCTGCGATATGAGTTGAAGAACCGTCTTGCAATCCCGGAGGAAGAGTTCAAGAACATCATCTCCGGGATGTAAGATCAGCGTTGGACCACGTTGGTGCAATCGTCCGTAACGACCAGAGGTCTCTCGTCCGGATTGCGGAAATGGAAACGGACGTTGGACAGATATACGTTCCTGGCGTGCCTGATATAAAGCCCGCTTGCGGGAAGGCTGTAACCCAGGCATCTGTTCTCGGGATATTTGTTCTCCGATTCGGGGACCTCCATTTCAGCCATTGCAGCGGTGCCGCCACCGGGAGAAGTGATGTCGATGTCCGAGAGATAGATATCTTCGGGGTAAAGCCCGGGTACTCCGGTGATGGAGCTGGACATCAGGCTCTCGCTGACAGCGGTCACTCCGCTGATGCAGATGCCGCGCATCCTGTTTCCACCCTCGCGTACCGGCGGCTTGCGACGGCCCATCCTGATGAAGATGGGCGTCTGGACGTCACGCATCGATATGTTGGAGATGTTCACGTTTTCACAGATGCCGCCGTCGACCATCTCGACGGCAATGCCCGAGATGACCGTAGTGGGAGCCGTGATGCCCGGAATCTTCGTGGACCAGCGCCTGAAGTTGTCCTCGGACGCACGGTGGATGGTGATGTTGCTGATAGTGATGTTGCGGAATCCGTAAAGGGATCCGGTACCAAGCTTGACGGCATTGCAGTTCGATGCCGCGACGCAGTTGGTGACCGCTACGTTCTCGCAGAGAACATCCGGAGAGTCCCCTTTCAGGCATATCGCATCATCCTCGCAATCGAAGGAGCAGTCACTCACGACGACGTCTCTCGACTCTATGTCGATGCCGTCATTGTTGTAATTGCAGTGGGAGCGCACCTTGAGGCCGTTTACCCTTACACCGGCGCATCCGGTATATAATTGGACCCAGTGGGCGGAATTCTCGAGGTGCAGGTCGCTCACGACGACGTCCTTGCAGTTCCTGAACAGGATTATCATCGGTCTTCCTGCCGGATCTCCCTTGATCTTGAAAGCCTTGTCCCCTCCCTGCCCGTCGATCGTTCCGAGGCCCGTCAGGGCAATGTTGCTCTGGGAGTTCGCGTAGATGAGGGCGGAGAAATGGTTCCAGCTGCCGTCAGGAAGGATGTGCGCCTTCTCATAAGCAGCGATATCAGCGACACCTACCAGCCTCGCACCCATCTCGAGATGGAGTTCGACGCCGGATTTCATCTCTATGGGACCGGTAAGGTAGTCGCCGGCGGGGACCGTGACGGTCCCTCCGCCGGCCTGGCTTACCTTGTCGATCGCTTTCTGTATAGCCGGAGCGTTATCCTTTTCCAAACCAGCCCTTGCCCCGGCCCTGGTTATGTCAATATTACGCCCGGACACGAATGCCGGCACAGCTAGCAGAGCTGCTGCCAATGCCAGTATTCTAGTCGGAATCCTCATCATAATCGTCTGAAATGGGATTATACGTACCGCCGGACATAGCACAGATGGAGGCGCGACCACTCAAGCGGATAACCTTCACAGTTGGAATAATATATTTGATTTCCTTTTTCATTTCAGTATCAATTTGAGGGTTAGTCGATGACCGTGCAGTTGGTGACGGTGTAAGAGCCGTTATGCTCCGCAATGAAATGATCATTGTTGGTAAGCGTGACTCCACTGGTCTTATATTCTTTATATACGGACGAACCTCCGACTTTATGAGCAATCCTTGCTGTTGTCTTGAGGTGACAGTTTTCGAATGTCACCCCTGAATTCGTGCTTGAGAAGAAGAATCCACCGTGGGTCGTGCCGCCGCCGTTGATATAGCCTCCGACGGTGCAGTCCGTAACCGTAGTGATAGTTGCCGGAACAATGCCGAACAATCCGCCTATATATGCAACGGGAGACGCCCCGGAGCTTCTTACGGCCGCCGTGCTGGAAAGTCCGGTGATGGTCGTGCCGGCAGAACCGCTGACATCGGCGAACTCTCCTGCAATGCCTCCTACATAGCCGGCTTTGCTGTTATTACTGTTATATGCCTTTACGCAATTGACTTCATCGGTATTCGTACAGTTCTGCGGGCATATCGTCACATACGCTGCAACACCTCCGCAACGGGCATTCAGGTCAACACGATAAGGTCCGCTGTCGTTATTGTTTCCACATTCGACGACGCCGGAGTTGCTGCAGTTCGTGAACAGTTTGTTGTCGGCATAAGCGCCGGACACGCCGCCGATGGTGGTGACCTGGGTGGAGTTGACGGAATTGTCAATTCCAGAGATGATCACGACGCCGCTGTTGGTAAGATGGTCGAAAGCATTGCTGAAGGTGTTGTCATTGGCGATATGGCCGAGCACACCACCGACCTGCATACGGCCGTTCTTCTTCAGCACCATATCCGAGACGGATATCCGGCCCTCGTTCGATGCATAGCTGATTGCAAAGGATGTAGGAGCATCCTCGTTGACCAAGGCAAGGACACCTGCCACCGACCAGCGCGTACCCGTGGAATTCGTAACCTTGACGTCCCCGTAGTTGCTTGTGTGGTCAACGGTGACAGCGGCTTTGATGTTCCCGAGGATGCC
>JAKSKA010000047.1 GCA_024401915.1 Bacteroidales bacterium | reverse complement strand
TCGATGGTCTTTGCGCGAAGCTCGAAGCGGCAGGATTACCCCGGGGAAAACCGACGGATGTCGACAACGCTCGTCTTTGGCCCGTCGGTTGCCATGTGACGTTTTCTCCCTCGCTCGACACATTCCTTGAATGGAAAAGCCTTGAAGCCAGGATTCAGGCCCTGAACGACGCGAAGAGCTACGCCTCCAGGATGGAAGTGGACCTGAACGGCATAGTCCAGGACAACTACGAGACCAACTACTTCCTGCGCAGGACGGACATCGAGCTGCTCAAGAGATTCGCGCAGGCGATAGCGTGCTTCATACTCTTCTTCATCGGGGCGCCGCTGGGCGCACTTATCAAGAAGGGCGGCCTGGGCACCAGCGCCATCATCTCGGTGCTGTTCATCGTGCTGTACTGGGTGGTGGACATTTCGGGCACCAAGCTGGCCAGGGACGGCGCCGTCAGCGCACAGGCCGGTGCATTCATCTCCGCCTACGTGCTCGCTCCGATAGGCGCTTTCCTCACCTGGAAAGCAATCAACGACGCAGAACTTTTCAATATGGCTTCAGTAAAGATATGGTTCAGACGGGTACGCAGCCGCATAGTGCATTTCTTCAAGCCCGTCCGCATAGTGTATATGGGTACGCCCGAATTTGCCGTAGCGCCTCTCGACAAGCTCATTGCCAGTGGGCATAAGGTAGTGGGCGTGGTCACGGTGGCCGACAAGCCCTGCGGCAGGGGCCAGAAAGTGGCGCAGAGCGCTGTGAAGCAATATGCAGTCGAGCACGGCATCCCCGTGCTGCAGCCTCTCAAGCTCAAGGATCCCGAGTTCCTCGCCGCCCTGAAGGAGTGGAAGGCCGACCTCTTCGTGGTGGTGGCATTCAGGATGCTGCCCGAGGAGGTGTGGACGATGCCGCGTCTGGGCACATTCAACCTCCACGCCGCCCTGCTGCCCCAGTACCGCGGTGCGGCGCCCATCAACTGGGCTGTCATCAACGGCGAGCGCATAACGGGCGTCACCACCTTTATGATCGACAAGAACATCGACACCGGCGGCATCATACTGCGCGAAGAGTCCCGCATCTCGCCCACGGACACCGCAGGAGACGTCCACGACAGGCTTATGGGCATAGGTTCCGACCTGGTGGTCCAGACTGTGGACGGCATCATCCAGGGCAACGTGGAGCTGCGTGTACAGCGCTCGTGCAGCCAGGGTTCGGAAGTGCTCAAGGGCGCTCCGAAACTCACGCGCGAACTCTGCCACATCGACTGGAACGACAGCAGCGACAACATCTACAATCTCATCAGGGGCCTTTCCCCGTATCCTGCAGCCTTCACGGAGCTCGAGAGGACCGACGGCGGGGAGGAGAAGCTCCAGCTCAAGATCTTCGCTGCAGAGAAGTTCATCCCCGAGACGCAGGCCGCTCCCGGCACCATACTCGGAGACGGAAAGAGCTGGATAGGCGTCGCCACGGCAGACGGTGCACTCAGGCTCACGGACGTTCAGCTGGGCGGCAAGAAGCGTATGGCTGCCGCTGATTTCCTCCGCGGTTTCAGGGACACGGGTTCGTTCCGCTGCACGCAGGGAACCTCACGCAGCGAGATCGGGAAAGCCAGGGGCTGCTGATATTACCAATCGAAAGAAAGAGAGACGGCCGGGGCGATGAACCCTGAGGCCAGGAGACAGACGGCCGAGAAGTCGAATCTGCCGGATGTGAGGCCGAATCCGGCGCTCGCATAGGAAGGTACAGGTGCCGAGGCTGACGCGAAACGGTAGCCGCCGCGAAGAGAGAAGGCATTGAAGATACGGCAGGAAAGCCCCGCCGTGGCCATAAATGCGTTGTCAAGGAAAAGGTACTCGGCCTCTCCGCCGAGCTTCAGGCACCCCGTTTTCCAGAAGCCGCCAGCGGCAAGCGTAGCCGGAAGACTGTTGTAGTGGCGTCCCACAAGGACCTTTGGCCCGAAATTCTTCAGGGCGACACCCGCGAAGCCGTGGTCAAAAACGTACTCGGCGTTCAACCCCAGACAGAAGGAACTGCCTGCGAACTGCTGCGAGAGGTCCGTATAGCAGTATGCCCCGGTAACTCCTACGGAGAACCTGTCGGAAAACTTCCTGCTGACACAAAGGGAGACAGCAAAATCCATCGGAGTGAAAGTTCCCCCCGCCTTGCCGTCGGATGAGGTGATGTCATAAGGCTTGTTGAGGAACAGCTTCCCCTTCAGGTCATAGGACCATTTCCCGAAATTCAGCGTCTGCTGGAGGGCGGCGTCCGTCGCATCCACCGAGCCAAGGCCCCACAGAGCCCCGGAGATGAGGGTCCGGTTGGAGCTGAAACGGTTCCTGCAGAATTCCCCCATAGAGAGTTCCTCGCATCCTGCGGGTATGCACAGACTGCCGAGCGTCTGGGCGGAAAGCCCTGCGCGGCATAGAAAGAGGGTACGGCCGAGCAGGAGCGATTTTTTCATAACTTGACTAGGTGCTTGTTGAACTTCCTTCCGCCGTTTATCTCGATGGCTGCGGTATAGACTCCGGACCTGAGATTGCCGACATATATGGCGCTGCCGGTCGCCTTGAGGGGCAGTTCCTTGGATATGTACTCCTTGCCGGTATTGGAAATGATGCGCACGCTGGCGTTGCATTTCTGGCCGGTCCTGATGTGGAGGGAATCCACTACCGGATTGGGATATACGTCGATGGGGACGGAGGAGTCCCTCGTCGCAGCGAGGAAACTATGGTTGAGTACCGTATGCTTGTCGGAAGCACTGACGGTGATAACTGTCGAACCGTATTTGTGCGGGTAAAGCACAAGCTCGTTCCCGTCCACATCGACTTCGATGAGGTCGGGATCGTCGCTGGAAGCCGTGTATCTCAGCGTCTTGTTTTCAGGATCCTTGAAGTAGTCGTCAAGGCGCACCCTCGTGAAACTGCCCGGCTTGCCGGTGCACACATCCTCAAGTACGGTTTCCATATACGGAGGGAGGTTCTCCTTTACGTAGACGGTCTGCACTTCGGAACAGGACGAATAGACATTCAGCGGCGACTTCGCGAAGACGCTGTAGTAATAGGTCGTCTTGTATTCCAGTTCGGGGATGACAAGATTGACGACGTCGCCCTCCTTGGAATCGTCAAGGTTGATCAGCTCCTTCCTGACCCCGTCCATAAGGCTCAACGGCGAGCTTGCGGCGACCTTGTCGCGGTCCTTGGAGATAAGCACACCGAGCTGGTTGGCGGCGGTGCCCTTCTCGTCGGCAGTGACGGACAGGGAAAGGATGACGCTGTCGTCATCGATATCGACGCCCTTGACTTCGGGGATTGCGGGAACGTATTCTCCTCCGTCAACGGTGAACGAGCCCCAGGCGTCGAGCTTGGGCCCGATGGGGCGTTTCGTATTCAGGGTATTGGGGTCCGCTCCGTCAAGAAGCTTGTGAATCAGCATATCGCGGGTGAATCCCGGCCCGCCAAAGTAGGACACCAGCAGAGCTGCTACGCCGGACACGTGGGGGCAGGCCATAGACGTGCCCACATAAGGGTATGATGCGGAACGGTACTGGCAATCATCGACGTATAGAAATCGGTTCCATCCCACTTCCCGGCAATTTCGTCTCCGCCCGGAGCGGCGATGTCGACCCAGTCGCCGAAATTGGTGTAGGATGCGCTGGTTCCGGTACAGTCGAAGGAGCCTACGGCTATGCAGCCATCGTAGGATGCGGGGATGCTGTATTCCCAGTTCTCGTTCCCGGCAGCAAAGAACACCACGCCGCCGGCCATAGGGCCTACCTGCTTGCCGTTCTTGTCCAGTCCGGCGTACTTATTGAAGTAGTCGATGGCCGACTTCATATATGAAGGCACCTTGGCGGAACGCGCGCTGCTCTCGCTGCCGAGGTCATAGCCCCAGCTGTTCTGGCAGATGACCGCGCCCTTGTCCGCCGCCTCCTTGATTGCGGTGATCCCATCACCACCGATGTCCTCCCGGCTCCCCTTTACGGTCTGGAAGATCTGGAGCGAAATGAGGGTCACGCCCTTCCGTCCTTCTGCCGCATCGCCACCGGCAACGCCGCACACGCCCTTGCCGTTGTTGTTCACGGCCGCAATCGTGCCGGCAACGTGTGTTCCGTGGTCGTGGGCATATATCTGAGGGCCATAATAGCCGCTGCAGTAGTTGTAGCTGCGGGAAAGGTCCAGGTGGGCCACCAGGTCTTCGTGGTTGGGGTCAATGCCGCCGTCAACCACTGCGACGACGACCTCAGGAGACCCTGTGGTGATGTTTTCCCAAACAGGGTACACGTTGATGTCGGCGCCTGCCATCCAGCGGGACGAGCCGGTGCCGTCGTTACGGTAATGCCACTGCTTGGAGAGATAAGGGTCATTGAAGGGGAAGGATGTCGGTTTCGCGCCGAAAGCCGGCTCGATAAGTTCGACGCCGGGAAGCTTTGCGTCCGCGAGGCCTGACTTGAGATATGAAATCTCCTCGTCATAATGGAGCTTGTACCACTTGTGGAGCCCCTCCGCCCTTGTGCGTGCTTCGAATTCGCCGGCGTAGGGGAAGAGACGCTCGAGGGTGTCTATTCCCGCATCGGCAAGTTCCGGCGGCACTGCTCCGCCGTTCTTTTCTATACTTTCCGCGAAATCGTCCGTGAGACGCGCCATAGCGACGCCCGGACTCTCGGGGGAAAGCTTCAGATTCTGTACATCTCCGGAATTGATGACATCCACGGTTTCCTGCCTGGCGCAGGAAACCGCGAATATCATAAGAAATATAAGAATCCGGTTTTTCAAGACTCAGATTATTTTACAGAGACACGCTTTGCGGAAGCTTTGACATCGCTGACGCGGAGCTTTGCGACCTTGGAGGCGCGCAGCTGCTGAGCGTAGTTCTTGTAGCAGTTGGTGGTGACCTTGTAGCTTGCGCTGGTGGGAGCAGCCTGCGGCACTAAGATCCAGTCGGAGAAAGCGGTATACTGACCGGTGATTCTTTCAATCTGACCGCCGCTCATCGTGATTCCGCAGAGATACCAGCTGTCGAAGCCGTCGTAGTCCTCATCAAGGGAACCGGTATCGCAGAAAGCGAAAATTCCATTGTCTGCAACGCCGCCGACCAGAGGATAGTAGTCCGGGATACGGAGGTAACCATCTCCGCAGGCTACGAATTCATAGTATTTGTAGTTGGGCTCCGTAGTTGTTCCGGTATTTACAAATCCGCCATTTTCGGGATAGACCACCCAACCGAGATTCTCGATATTCCTTGCAAACCAATAGCTGTCCTCTGCGACAAAATCCGATCCGCCTGCCGCCTTGATATTGTTCACGAAAGGTTTATAGAATCCGCTCACCTTTACATATTCATAGGTTTTTCCCTGATACTCCTCGCTGCCGCCGTCAGAGATGGTGATGGTACCGAGTTTCGTAGGACGCTTGATGGAGCCCCACTGCTTTCCGGTGTTGACGTAAACGTTTGCATAGAAATCATAAGTTCCATAAATCGCATCCTTGGTCTCGAAGCCTCCGATTTCGTCAACGCTGTATGCACGTGACAGGGGATTTTCATCCACTTCCGTAGTCACATTGTCATAAACCAGCTTCGAGTCGCTGCCGTTGGTGGCGTAAACGACGACATAGTATTCCGTGCCGTCCTTCTTTCCGCCGTAACCGTTGGAATATCCCTCGGCGCTGTTGATATCCTTGATGTCATCAGCCTCGAATGCGTTGACCTCGTCCACTGCAAGCTTGGCGGCCCACTCGTCTTCGGTGTACATATTGAAGATATCTGTGGTGACAACCGTAAGCGCGCCTGCGGTAACGCCTACACCCTTAACCGTAAAGGAAACGGTGTTCTTCTTATTGAAAGAAGAGCTCCACTCCTTGAGATAAGCCTCAACGCTGATCTCGACCGGATTGAACTGCTTTACGGTGAACTCGCCAGCATCGTTGCCGGCCGTGTAGGACACGCCAGCCCGCTGCGCTGCCCTAGCGGGCTCTGCCGTGAGGACGACCTTGTCCTCCCCCTTCGTCACCTTGAGCCATTTCTCGGAAGAAGAGATCGAGAAGTCGAGGTTGGTGGTATAAGGAATCTCGATGGTACCGCCATCGAGAGACAGCGTGTATTCATCCTTGGGATCGAAATCGAAGATCGCACCTTCCTGACGGACCTCGAACTCGATAGGCGTGTCCACGCCGTTGCTAACGGTAACCGTAGCCTTGCGGGACGACTCATCGGGAACGATGGATACTTCGATGGTCACATCGTTCTTGAGGTTGGACACCTTGGCCCACTTCGCAGAAGAGGTAACGTTGATTTCGTTGTCGCTCTTGACGGTAATGACCTTCTTTCCACCCATAGGGCCGAACTTGAGGACGGTATCACCATCATAGGAAAGGGGTGTAGTTTCCTTCGTACAGGAAACCGCTGCAGCTGTCATAGCAACCACAGCCAAAAAGAGTTTAAATACCTTCTTCATAATACACTTTGTTTAATAAGGTTATTTTCTTGTGAGGGTTTTCGGATAAAGCATACTCGGGTTCCATTCGCTGAACTGCTCGTAGTCGGTCTCTCCGTCTTCGGTCGTGAATTCCTTGAAGAGGATGATTCCGGTCACCTTCATCTTCTGGTCCGGAGTGGAGACGAACTTGAAGCCCTTGTCGCTGGTAGGATCGGGAGCGAGGTCCATCGTGGCCGAGGTGGAAACGTTCCTGCCGTCCATCGTAAAGCCGGCAATGGGGAACTCGTCATTGTAGGCACCTACATACTGGGGAAGGTACTGGAGACGGCCCGAGGTTGCATTGTAATAAAGATATATTCCTTCATAGTCCGTCGTGAAGCCCTTCATCTGGACTATTTTCGAGAGCTCGTCAACCACCTCGATCGTCACGGTAGCCGTGCCCGGAGTGACATCCGTCGCGTACTTGAACTCATATTCTCCGGGATATTCGGAGAACTTTACATAATCCGAAGGGATAGCGTCGGCCTTGAACACGAGGTCCTCGTCGTCGGCGAGCAGCCTGCGGGTGTTCTTGTTGTAAGTGAAATACTCTATCTCGTGGCCCTGGAACTTGATTACACGTTCGAACTTGAAGCCGTTTGTCGTAATCAGATAAGGGACCTGGACTGCATTGATCTCATCCCACTGGCCTTCCTCGTCCTTTGCTGTAAGGAGCACGTTGCGGCTGGTGAGGTCAATGTCCATCTTGACCGCAACGCCGTCCGTAGCGCCTGTTGCCGATACGACGAGGAAATTCTCAGCCACGTCGGCCATCTTTGCGGCATAGGACTGCATAGTCTCGGGCGCCTCGATAGGCGTCATCCTGGAGATAAGGCCCGTGCGCTTGCCCTTGAGCACGATTTCGTCCTGTGAAGCCGAAAGGATGATGAACTCGAAATCTCCGCCATGGCCCTGGTAATTGCTCCAGTCCGGAGTGCCGAAATAGTGGAGAATGTCGTTGTATGTGTCGAAGGAAAGCACAGGACCGTCATCAGATGTGAGACGGAAGTAGCTTCCCGACATCTTCGAGGGTGCAAGTTCGCTCGTCGCGCATACGGAGTCGATGGGGTTGCCCTTGGCATCCTTGTCCACGAACTTCACGGCGAAGTTGTAGCCTCCGTTGTAGGTGAAATACTCCATCTTCCATCCGTTCTCCGAAGAATAGAGAGCGGTGCGGGCCTGCTCGAGAGCATAGGTCATACGCGATGCAGCAGTCTTGTCGAAATAGTCCACCTGGTTCTTCAGACAGGACTGGAAAGAAAGGATGCTGATGACAGCGATCGCTGAAAAAATGAACTTCTTCATATCCTAGTCCTCCTTTGTAGTTATGTCGGTAAGGTCCACCTTGCCCGAGGCGACTTCATCCTGCCTGCGGAGAACGACCTCGCGGAGCTTGTCCATATCGATGTTCCAGGTCTCCTCCATATACTTCTTCACGAGACCGAGTTTGGCGTTTATGGCGTTGGCGCCCTTGCCTGCATTGTTTATCTGTTCGTTCCACCAGCTCTGCGGATTGGTGATGTAGATGGACATCATCTCGGCGAAGTCCTCGCCGTCGGAGTGCTGGGCATAGGCGGAGATGTATCCGTTCTGGAGATATTCCTTGTTGTAAGGTGCGGAACTCCAGTTGTCGGCGACATATCCGTTCTGGGTCACCAGCTTGAGATCGGTCTGGTAAGGAGTCGTCTGGTTGATGATGTGGGTGAACTCGTGGTGGATTGTCTTGATGTAGTAGTAATTGAGGTCATCCGCATTCCCGAGGTGCTCGTGGATGAAGTTCACGCCGGAAAGCATTATCTTCTTTCCGCCCTCCGCGGTTCCCAGGATGTAGGTTCCGTTGTTGAGGTACTCCCAGACACCGTTGAGATAGAACATCTTGGGGAAATAGCCCCTGGTGAAGTCCACGCCGGCCACCTCATCATAGGTATCCACGCATAGATACTTCACGAGGTGAGCCATTATGATGGCATTGTCCAGAGTAGGAGGAACCGTATAGAAGTTCATATCCGTCTCGTTGATCTCGTAACGGTACTTGAACTCGATGTTGTAGGGCAGAAGGAATGTCTCCTTGAGCCATTTGTCGAACTGGTTCGGTTCGGTCGTCTGGACCCTGATGACGCTGATGGGGCTCAATTCGTCCTTGTCACAGGATGACAGGGCGAAAAGGGCTGCTATGATGAGCGTATATATTGAGAATCTTTTCATATTCTTTCCTCCTTGGATTAACGTGGATTCTTTGCAAGACCGGCATCGGTAACCTTCAACGGGAGCTGCATCGCGCGCCTGAGGTCATCCTTTGCGAGATGGTCGGAACGCAGGCTGGCGTTGCCGTTGTCGTTCATTATGCGCCTGTCTATCTCTATGCCGTAGCGCTTGATGTCGAACCAGCGCATTCCCTGTGC
>JAKSKA010000046.1 GCA_024401915.1 Bacteroidales bacterium | reverse complement strand
CCTTCCTCTGGGAGGGCTCGCACTCCTGGCAGCCCATAAGAATGGGATGGACGGAGCTGAGCATTGCGGACACCGCCTTCTTCCTGACCGACCAGTCGCGGTCGCCCGTATCGGTCTCCGCGGAGCCGTAACGGACATTGAAGCTCATCACGGAAATCTGCCTGCGGCCGTCCTGGTCCGAATCGCTCTTGTACCAGCGGGAATAATCGAAATCCATTTTCTTGTGGCAGGAGGCCACGGAAAGCACTGCAAGAATCAATATAAATAATTTCTTCATAACGTCATCCTCCATTACAATGTGTCCCAGACGGGATTCTGGGAAAGGGTATAGCCCTTGTCCCTGTATTCCCTGATGATCTGCGGCGGAACAGGTGTCAGATACTGCCTTCCGTCAGGATACCATATTCTCTTCAGGGCAAGCCTGAATTCGAGGTCATAGCCTCCTTCAGGGTTGGGAATCGCCCTCAGGCCCTGCTCGGTCGAATCTTCCGGAAGAATCTGCACGTAATAGTTCTTGTGGGAAGCGGGAATCTCCCCGGCGGGCTTCATCGAGAAATAATAGTCCTCCTTGCCGTTCCCGTTGATGTCGACAGCTGTGTCCAGCGCCGGAATGTGGATACCTGTCCACGGGAGGTCCTCATAGAGATGGCCCTCCGCCCAACGCTTCACGTCCGTGTTGCGGAAGCCCTCGAAGAAGAGCTCGATTGCCCTTTCCCTGCGTATTTCCATAATCACGGGGTCCGTAACGTCAGGATAGAACATTTCCTTCATATAAGGGTCCACGGGTCCTGCAGGCATCGAGGTCAGTCCGGCCGTGATGCCGGCCCTCTTGCGCAGGGCGCCTATGGTGTTCTGCCAGATGGCGTCGGTCATCTCCCCGAGTTCCGCCTTTGCTTCCGCATAGATGAGCAGCGCTTCGGCATATCTCATAAGGGGCATCGAGTTGATGTTCTTGGAAGTGTTGTTGTATTTCACGTCATCGAGCGAGAACTTGATGATGTGGTATCCGGTGGCCGCCACCATATGGATGATGTCCGGAATCAGGTCCGAAGACGTTCCGGAAGTCATCGAATAATTGGGGCTCTTGACGGTCTGGGCGAGACGCAGGTCCCTGCCAGTGAATTCCTTGCTGAAGGGAATCGTGGAATATGAGGCCTTCGAAGTGAAGGTCGTTCCGTCCGTGTTCAGGTAAGTGTTGGCGAATGCCCTTGACATACAGTCTCCGTTTCCGTAGGAGCCCGAATTGAAGTGGTAGTTCGCGGAATTGTAGACGCCGTAGGACGAATCCGGGCAAAGGCCGAGGATCACCTCATCGGTCTGGATGGCGGTGCTGTACCACAGGCTCCTGTAGGCGCCTTTGCTGCCTGCCGCCGTGTGGAGAGTGAATTTTCCAGAAGTGATGAGCTTGTTTGCGGCATCCGCGGCGAGGGCGTAAAGGTCTTCTGCCGTGTAGAGGTCGCTTGTCAGGCCGTGATACCTCATCCAAGACGCCTCGAAGAGGCAGATGCGGGCCTTGAGCAGCAGTGCGGCATATTTTGAGACGAGGGAGTTTCCGACGGATTCGGTGGTCTTCAGGTTCTTGTAGCACTCGTCCAGGTCATCGATCATATGCTTGACCACAACGCTCCTCGGGTCACGGTCCCTGTACATCTCCTTTTCGTCCGTGCTGCTTATAAGATGTTCGAACCAGGGGACGTCGCCGTAGGACGTGAGCTTGCCGTAATAGAAATATGCCCTGAACCATTTGCCCAATGCCAGATAATGGGCCTTCACATCGTCGGCCACGGTGCAGTCCTCGCTCCTGAGTGCGTCTATGAAATAGTTGATGCGCCTCAGGGCCGACCAGTCCCAGGAAGTGACCTTTTCCGGATCATAGGCTCCGTCCAGATAGAAGGTGGAGTACGACGTTGCCATACAGTAATCCACGCAGGCGTCCTCCTTATAGAAGACGTTATCGAGGGAAGGGAGTCCGGAATAGAGGGAATAAGAATATGATTTGATACCCCCTTCAGTGCTGAAGATGGTCTTTCTGTCGGTAGTGGATATAAGCGGCTCCTCCAGGTTGCAGGAAGAGACGGACATCATTCCGAGAAGGATGGGGATTATATGTTTGCTGATGTTTCTCATTGCCTTGTCCATTAGAATCCAATTGTCAAACCAAGACTGAACGTCCTCATTGTAGGATAGTTGTAACCGTCACCCTGTTCGCCGGTGAGGTCCGTATCGGAACCGTAGCATACGGTCACGACATCGAAGTCCTTCGTGTACCTGTTCATCGGAGACCAGGTCCAGAGGTTCTCGGCCGCCACATAGACCGAGAGCTGCCTGATGCCGGCCTTCTGGAGAACTTTCTTGGGGAAGTTGTATCCGAGCTGGAGATTCTTCAGACGGATGTATGACACGTCCATCGTATATCTGTCGATCGGCTTGTCCTGCCAGGCTATTGCGTAATAGCCGGTGTATCTCGGGAGGAACGCATCCATATTGTCCGGTGTCCAGTAATTGTTGAGCTGCCATTTGTAAGCCTGGGCATACGGACGGCAATACTGACCCCAGAACGGGCTTTCCTTGCTGGGCACCCACTGGCGCTTGCCGACGCCCTGGAAGAAAGCGGACGCATACACGCCGCGCCAGCCGAAATTCAGGGAAAGCGAATACTGGTAGCGGGGATGCGAGTTGCCTATGATCCTGCGGTCACCCGGGTCGCTGATCGTATCGGAGCCGGAGTCGATCCTGCCGTTGTGGTTGAGGTCGGCGAAGATAACGTCGCCGGGCCTTGCGATTCCATCGTTCGCCGTCGGGATACGGGTGTTCTTGTAGGGTATGCCGGGGCCCCAGTAGTTGTCTATCTGCTCCTGGCTCTGGAACAGTCCCTCGCAGACGTAGCCCCAGATGGTTCCGATCTCATATCCCTCATAGTAGTCGGTAAGATTGTATGTGGGATTGAAATACTTGGTGATGAACGAGCGGCTGTCGGCCAGCGTAGCCTTCACGCCAAGGGTGAAGGGATGGCCCTGCACGTCGAAAGAGTCGTTGTAGGAGAGAGCAATCTCGTAGCCGTCCGTGTACATATCGGCGTAATTGCCCTTCGGAGCCGAGGTGCCGTAAGTGTCGGGCAGGGTCGGACCCGTCGTGTACATATCATAGGTGCGGCGGCGGTACCAGTCGAAGGTAAGGTCAACCCTGCTCTTCAGGAAACTTGCATCGAGACCGAAGTCCACGGTGCGGGAAGTCTCCCAGGTAAGGTTGTCAGGAATCTGCGAAGGAATGCTCGTATAACGCATTCCGCTCACTCCGTCGAGGTTGCGGCACCATTCGCTGGTACCTTTTCCCATATTGCTGAACGAGAACTTCTCGAGGAAGGAGTACGGGGACACGCTGCCGTTGCCAAGCTCACCGAACGAGCCGCGCAGCTCCACGCTGGTGATGGCGAGGGGGGTCACCTTCCACCAGTGTCCCCTGGAGACGCGCCAGGCTGCGGATGCGGAAGCGAAGAAGCCCCACTGGCTGGACGTGGGGAACTTGGAGGACCCGTCATAGCGTCCATTGACCTCGAAGAGGTATCTCTCATCGTAGGAATAGTTGAGCCTGAACATCATTCCGGACACGCGCCACCTCGATTCGGATGAACTGATTGCCATATCGCCCGTTGCAAGATTGATACAATCCGTATCCAGGGTCAGGAGGTCATAACGCTTCGAAGAAAGGGTCTTGTAATACTGGCGTTCGTAGTTGTAGCCGGCCATCGCCTTGAAATAATGCTTCGATGCGAAAGTCTTCTCGTACTCGGCATAGGCATTGGCGGCTATGTATTCCGTGGATGAGCTGTATTCCGAAAGGTAATCGTCCGTACCGGGCGTGCCGAGGTAGGCGATCATATCCGGTCCCTCGCTATAGGGGATGACGGTACGTTTCTGCAACTCCGTCTTCTGCCTGTCGGAGAAGGTGAAGTCGGCATTGAGACGAAGGGTCTTGTCGAAGAATTCGGCACGCAGGCCCGTCGTGGTCTTGTACCCCTTCACCTTGCGGTTCTGGTAGTTGTTGCCGGTGACGAGGCCGCCAACCGCATACGCACCCGATTTGGTCAGGGAACCGTCCGGGTTGAAGATAGGCGAGCTGACGTGGCCCTCCGCATTGATGGCCGACCAGTAGTTGCCACCGGACTGCTGGTTGGACGTGCTGGGAATGTGATATTTCTCGTTATTGAATGAGATGTTCTCGGTCAGTTTCAGCCAGGGCGTGAACTGCACCGTCATCTTCGCGCGCAGGTTCATCTGCTGGTACTTGTCCGTGCTGAGCTTGAAAAGGCCGTCATAGTCGTAGAGACGTCCTGAAATGTAGAAGCTCATAGGACCGGAACTTCCGCTTGCCGTAATATTGTGGGTCTGGGCGAAAGTGGCCTTCTTGTAGAGGAAATCGTAATAGTCGGTATTGCCGTAATAGACATACTTGCCGTCAGGGCCGACCTCTGTCGTGCGCCTTATGCCGGAGAGTTGTCTCTGGCGGAAATCCTCCAGCCAGGTACGGGAGAACTCCTGACCCTTGTTCATCGATGTCGGCCACTTCTGGGTGTCGTTGTAATACGCCTCGGCGAACAGGCTCGCATAGACGAATCCGTCCGTCACGACGTCAGGAATGGCCGTAGGGTCCATCAGGGCCAGGTTCGTCGAGTAATTGAACTCGAACTTGCCGCCATCCCCTCCGGGGTTCTTTGTAGTGATGAGGACGACACCATAAGGAGCGCGCGAACCGTAGATTGCAGCGGAAGCGGCATCCTTCAGGACCGAAACGCTCTCGATATCATTAGGGTTCAGCTGCGACGGATCGCCTTCGACGCCGTCGATGAGGATCAGTGCGGAACCGCCTGCGCCGATGGACGTCGTACCGCGGATATTGTAATCAGCCGTACGTCCGGGCTTACCGTCGACGAGGTCGATGTTGAGGTTTGGAACAACGCCCTGGAGCATCTGGGAAGTGTTGGAGACAGGTCTTCCCTCAAAGGCTTCCGCACCTACCTGATCCACCGCTCCGGTCAGGTTTTCCTTCTTGACCGAGCCGTATCCCACGACAACCACCTCCTGCAGGAACTCCGACGAAGGCTTGAGAAGTATCTTCATATTCTGCCTGTCCTCCCCTGCCGTCAGCGTATAGTCCTCATAACCGATGGAGCTGACCACCAGCACGGAACCTTTCGGAGCCGAGATGGAAAAATTGCCGTCCAGATCCGTCACGCATCCGGTAGTCGTTCCCTTGACAAGGACAGAGGCTCCGATGACCGTTTCCTTGTTCTTGTCGTCTATCACCTGTCCGCTGACCGTAACCTTTTCCTGCGCGTGGACCGCGACGGAAAACAGGGCCAGGGCCTGCAGAAGGAAAATCCTCATTATCTTTTTCTTCATCATCTGATGATTTGTTTTTTATTTCTACTCCTGATATGAACCGGGCCAGTACACATCGCCCCTGAGGGTGCCCAGCTGGTCCTTGTACATAGCATTGTCACACTTTTCCGTAAGCCAGCTGCAGAATTCGGGCGCCGCTTCCGACATCAGGGAGCGCACATCGGCTCCAGACATCTTCCCGGTATCCGAAGCTATCTTCAGTTCACCGTTCCACTTATAATATATATTGCCACTCTCCTGATCGCGGACAAGCTCCTGTCCGACGAAATAAGAAGAGCCCTGCAGATATCCGTCACAGTCCCCGTAGCCGGTGGTAAAGCTGCTTCCGGCATCCGTCGCCAGCGATCTCTTGTTGCCGTACAGATATACGGAATGGAGATTCGAGCGGCTGAGTATCGACCTGTTGGAATTGGTGTTGGGGAGGACGATGATGTTGTTTATCAGATACTCCGTCGCCTCGACGTAGCCGAGCCTTATCAAGCCGTTGCTGCCCGTCGTGGCATCCGCAGCCTTCAGCGGCGAACCGATCATCGAGCTGTTGGCCACCACCAGTGTCCCCGCAGCCTCGACGCCTATCCAATCGGCATTGCCGCTGCCGAGGGTGGAATAGCTGCCTTCTATGAAACAGCAATTGTTGATGGCGCACATCTCGCTGAAACTCAGGTAGATATCAGTACCGTGACCAGCCGTGATATGGTTGGATCCGAAGCTGCAGGCATTGAACCACAATTTTGCCATACCGTCCTGGGAAGAGACAGCGCCGCCGCGGGTGCTGTAGTTCCCGTCGAAAATGCAGTGGTCCGCCATCAGGCAGCCGGCGCCCGTGACATCCACGGCACCGCCCCAGGCTTTCGTATCGTCGCTGTACTTGTTGTATGTATGGTTCTCCTTGAAGAGGCATCCCTTCAGGGTGAGATTCCCTGCAGCCGTCAGAGCGACCGCACCGCCCTGATATGCATAATTGCCAGTGAAAGTGCAATCGACGAACGCCGCCTCGCCGCCGGTGAAGCCGACCGCACCGCCCTTGCAGGCCTGCTCCTCATCATCTGCGCTGACCGTGTTCCCGGTAAAGCTGCAGCGGCTGAAGCGCACGTCGGAGCCGGAAGTCGACACGGCGCCATATCTGTGTGTGGACTTGTTCTTCGAGAACGTGCAGTCCTCCACCCTTGCGGCGCCGTCGATTCTGAGCGCAGACGCCTCATCGCCGCTGTTCTCGGTAAAACGGCTGCCGAGGGCGACGAGAGAGGACGCGGCATCCACATAAACGGCCGAGGAGACAATGGTCTTGCCGTCCTCGATGGAGTTGCCGGTGACCAGACAGTCCTGGAGCCTCAGCTGCGCACCGCCGAGAACCTGCAGGGCAGCATCGTTGCCCGCCTTTGCATAGCCGCCGGAAATCACGACACCCGAGAAGGTCGCTACTACGTTCTTCTTCAGGATCACAGCCTCGTGGAGGCCTGTGCCGCTGATTTCCGCGCTGTAGAGGGCGGGATCGGGGAGATCGGAGCCGCTTGAAGCGTAACCGCCTACGATGCGGAAGGAGCAGGGAGCCTCATTGAGTGAGAAATCCACGACGGGAGTCTGCCCGAGATCGTAGATTCCGGCACCGAGGCGCAGGGTGTTGCCGTCGAGTTTGGCGCACTTGGTCTTGACCGCCTGGGCGGAAACGTTATCCGTCAGCATAGCGGCCATATCCCCGGCTGAAAGCGCATTCTCCCAGGAGGTTCCGTCCTTGAGTCCGGCTCCCTGGACGGTCACGTATATGTTTCCGACCCTCTTGTCGAGCTGGCCGAAGTTGGCGATCTGCGACCTCTTCACGTATACGGGATCCTCCGTAGTGTATTTTCCGCGTGCAACGCTGTACTTTTCGTCGCCGTCGATGAAGAACCTTACCATAAGGCCCTGAGTGTGGTTCACTCCGGGAAGAACGGACATATAATAATCTCCTACGCCGTCAACGAGCAATGCCGCCTCCGGACGGGTATCCGTCGCCGTCCCGGCCACAACGGCACCGGCGTTATCGAAAGTCAGGGGAAGGGTGCCTACAAGGGGCTCCCCGCCGACGCTCTCGACTTCTATCCTGGTTATGTCCGGATCGGTCACGGCGAACTTGACATAGGATGTTGCATTGTAGAACTGGCAGCTCGACGCGCTGGTGGAGGTCCTGGTAACGGCGATATTCGACTTTGCGAAAACGCCGGACTGTTCCTGCGGTATCGTCAGCACTATGCTCCCGCCATCAAAAACGGCCGCAGCGACAGAAGGATATATGCCGAGCAGCTCATCGGATGCCTTCGGCACCTCTATCGAGAAAGTCGTCACTTTCCCGGCCTCGACGGCCTCGCCCTCGACGGTACCGTTACCATAAGAGACAAGGATCTTGTCCCCGGACACCCACTCGACCGTACGCTTCGCCCCCTCGCCCTGACCTATTGCGGTCTTTTCGGCCTCATTCTCGCAGCTGCCGAGCAGCTCGATCCTTACATATCCGTCCCTGACGGGTTCATCTCCGCGCTCCTTCGCACAGGAGAATACCGTCAGAAGTCCAATGGCAAACAATGTAAAAGTCGTCTTATTCATATCACAACGATTTTTCTATTTCATATTTCCCCTTGCGGGCTGAAAATTCGATTGCATCCTCCCCTTCCTTCACTTCCGCCGTACAGACACGCTTTCCGTTGCGGCGTATGTCATAGCGTCCGGGCTGCATATCGCAGACCAGGATCTTTTTCGTACCGTCCACTCTGAAGCCCGGGACGGCGGCGGAGAGTCCAGTCTCCCTGGAGAACAGCACCATCCTGTCGCCGAAAGCGGCGGCAACGTGCGAGCCGCAATCCATTCTCTGCACGGGTATCCCGCGATAGCGCGATTCGCTGGAAATCTGGATCACGTTCAGGAACACGTCGGTCCGGTTCGCTGATGAAGGGCTGACTTCGACCCTCCACGCTCCGGTCTCAGCCTCAGTGTCATCAGGGATTACATTGGGCCAGTTCGTTCCGTCCACCTCATATTCACGACCGGGGCCGCCGACAAGCAACATCCCGGCCTTCTCGGGCAGCAGGACGGAGACGGACAGCATTCCATCCTCCTTCCCGGCCGACCTTTTCACCACGAAGCCGCCGTCGCGGAGTTCGGGCTTCTCTATGCTGTGGAGCAGGAAGCTCTTGCGCAGTGCAGGATTCTTCGCGCCCACCCTGTCGAATATAACAAGGAAGGCGGGCGTAGCCGCATCGTGCATATCGCAGAAGACGAAAGACCTCTCGACAAGATCCACCTTGTCGGAATACGCCTTCGTGATATCACCCTTCAGCCAGCTGAAATCATCCCTTATCCCGTGATACAAGGTACGGCCGACCGTGAACTCATCAGAGTACATCTCCTCCACGCTGCCGGCAGTGTCCCAGCCGGTAGGGCCGGGCATACGCTGGCCGCCATCGTTCGAGCAATAGCGGGCCGGCTTGTTCCTGTGCGGACGGGCCTTGTACCAGGCGAACTTCTCGTCGGGATCGAAGATGATCAATGAATTATGGGCGATGGTCCGCTTCGTGTAATTGAAGCAATGCTTGCTGCGATAACCCCCGTTGA
>JAKSKA010000045.1 GCA_024401915.1 Bacteroidales bacterium | reverse complement strand
CTTGCCGCTCCGGACTCGCCGCGTTCCATGCCGGTTCAGCAGCTGCAGGAGACACTGGCCGCCCTCAGGCCGGATCTGGAAATGGAAACGGCGGACTCCGTCGCCGCTGCAGTGGAGGCTGCCCTGCCCTCTGCAGAAAAAAACGCCCTTGTCTATATCGGTGGCAGCACTTTTGTTGTATCTGAAGCAATAAAATATCTTTACGATGAAGCATCTTGAAGTTTTACTTGCCCTCTCACTCGTTTTTATCCCTATGAATAACATATTTGCAACCGACGAAGAAGGCCATCAGCTTGTTCAGGACTGGAAACAGTACCAGAAGGCCGTGGAGCAGGACCTGCCTAAGGAGGAACTTGCGATACTCGGCAGAATAAAGGAGAAGGCGCTCTCTTCGTCACTTCCCTGGGATTTCTTCGATGCTTCCGAAAAGTATTATTCCGTTGCCCGTTCGATAAACTGGAAGACCGCGGAAACGGAGAAAAAGGCTATGATGGACGCTCTGGCCTCCTGCGGGATGCCCGTCGTCAGGTTCCGTGCGTTCCTTATGGAGAGTGCGAAAGCTGACAGCGTGTTCCGATACGTCAGTTCGGAACAGAAGGTGCTGTCTTCATCCGTCAACCGTCGTTTTTATGAAACGGACTTTCAAATCGGGAATCTGAAGTATTCGAAGGCGCTTGTCCAGCTGCTTCCGAATGACTATGATTACTGTCTGTGGTCCCTTTCCTGCAGGTCGGATTCGAAGAAGATAAAGGATGCCCTGCATTCATCCTGCGGCTCAGCTTATCCGTTTTCCGCATTCCTCGAATACTCTGCGATAGGAACGAGAGGGAGGGAGGAGGCCCTCCGGGAGTATTTCCGCAAGTATTCCGGCAAGGCTGCCGCCCTGCTTGCCCGTGCCGAGCTGCTCGGTATCGAATACGGCAAACTGAATCAGAAACCATCTTCCACCCAGGAACAATACAGGAAACTCGCATCTGCTTGCGAAACCCTGATGAAGGAAAAGGAGTCGTATTCCGGAAAGGAGAAACTCATTGCTTCCTGCTGTGATGAGGCCTCAAACATCCTTGAGCAACTTAAAAGGAAGTCCCTGGATATGTATATGCGCTCGGATACCATATACGTTACCTTCCGCAATCTCTCTTCCGCAGACTTCGAACTGAAGCGCGGGGAAACCTCTGTGTTGAAGAAGAAGCTTGAAAACCAGAAATGCAGTTTCTACGTGAGGGACACTGTGAAACTGTCTCTGCCGGCAGCTATGCCTGACGGCGAATACAAAGCCGTCGTGAAGGGCGCGGACGACACCGTGGCCGAGATGATGCTGGAATACTATTCGCTGTCCTTCTCGTTGAGGAAGGACTGGAATTGTTATAAGATTTTCGCAACAGACAGCCGCAGCGGCAAACCCCTCAAGGACTATGACGTTGAAATCGTGCGCCCGGAGAAATACAAAGGAAAGAAATTCCACATCACGGGCCAGGGCTTCGTCAGCCTGCCGCGTGAGCTCGTGTCCATAGTTTCCGACAAGGGGGAATACGTATCGATGCGTGTGACGGCCAGGTCGGGTGATGGCGTGGCGCAGAGCTCGCGAGAGTATTCGCCCTATTTCCACGATAGCGTACGTCCTTCCGCCGAGGAAGATCCGAAACGTGTCGAGTGCCTCACCCTGCTCGACCGCAAGATGTACACTCCCGGCGAAACGGTCCGTTTCAAGACCATACTCCACAACGGAAAGAAGGTGCGTCCCGGTATGAAGGACCTGAGGGCAAGGCTGCTCGATGCTGATGGGAAATCCGTCGGCGGAATGGCGCTCGAGACTGATGCCTTCGGCTCGGCTTTCGGCAGTTTCGAGATAGGGAGGGGCGACAAGAACGGTAATTACACGCTTGAGATACGCCGTGGCAATGATATCATCGGGACCCAGCGCCTTATGGTGGGCGACGTCGTTATGCCGAAGCTTGACCTGCGTTGGGAGAAGACCGCTGACAGTTTTCTCGCGGGGGACAGGATAACCCTGCCTGCCGTAATCAAGACTTACTCAGGTCATCCTGCTTCATCCGCATCGATAACATACGAGGTCCGGAGCGGCTCCACGACCATAGCTTCCGGCAGGCTTGTGCCGGACATCGAGGACAGGGTCGCCGTGACTTTCGATGCGTTGAAAAGCCAGGGATGGCATTCATACAGCGTTACCGTCAAGACGGTCGACGACACGGGGGAGGCCCGCAGTTTCGAGAAATCAGTCAGCTCGATGGACAATATCAGCACGTATGTGGAGATCGCCAACAGCTCCGATGGAGAATTGAGGTTGCCTGACGGGGAATACAGGACCCTTGTCAATGACGAGAGGCTCGATGCCGTGTTCAGGACCAGCGTAGACCGCGGCACCATTAAATACTCGCTCCTCGGGAAGGACGGCAAGAAGTACTCCGAGGGCTCTGCGGAGGCCGGGAAGGCTGTCAATGTGGACATATCCTTCCTCCCTTCCGGCCTTTACAGGCTCGAGATGGAGGCTCTCGTTAAGGCGGATGACGGAACGGAGTACAGGAAGAAGTCCAACCTGGATTTCGCAAAGGTCCGGGAATGGGAGGAGGTGATACCTTTCCGCGTGCTTTCCTATTTCCATCGCGACGCCTCCGATCCGACTTCGGTTTTCGTGGCTTCCAGTGGAAAGACCTGGCTCTCTGCGGAAATGATGGGGCCTGATGCGAAGCTCCTCGATAGCCGTATTATCGAGATGGAATCCCCCGCTTCATCGGCTGTGCTGCGGAAGATTACAATGGGGGGCGGAAAGGACCGTTCTTCGGAACTTTACATCAACCTGCTCTTCTTCAAGGACGACGAGGAGTTCCTTTTCGGTTTCAATACCCGGCCGGGAGAAGATGAAGAAGCCCTTCCGCTCTCGTTCAGCCGTTTCGAGGACCGCACGCGGCCGATGAACCGCTATACGTTCCAGATCGCTTCCGGGAAGAACGTCCAGTGCGCCGCAACGATTTTCGACAAGCGGAGCGAGGCCTTCCGTTCCAATGTCTGGAACGCCTACCGCTCCCGTACCGGCGGTGAACTGTACGTGCCATATAGTTGTGTGAACGGCTCCCATTCCAGCTCCAACCGCATTTGGGGGCGCGCCGGAGGCGGACTCAAGCTGGCATCGATGAGGGCGGAGGAATCAATGGCTATGTCGGACGGCGTCGCTGTCTCCAACTCGAAGGCGATGCTCGACAACGGCAGCGTCGAGGAGGCTGCAGAGGCTCCGGAGCTCCGTTCCGACTTTTCCCGTACCCTTGCCTGGCTGCCCGCTATCCATACGGACTCCGACGGCCTTGCCGACCTTCCTTTCGAGACGGGCGGCGAGCTTTCGACCTTCGTTGTCCAGCTTTTTGCCCACGACAAGGATATGCGCAGTTCGGTGCTGCGCCGCGAAATGGTGGTCAGCATACCGGTGAAGGTGGACCTCGCTCTGCCTCTGCAGCTCTGTGAGGGCGATGAATGGACACCGCGCATCTCGCTGTCCAACAGCACCGGACGGGATGTGCCCGGCCGCGTGGCGGTAAGGTTCTATGACGGAAAGGACGTGAACGTCTGCCCCGTGCGGCACGTCGCCACGAGCCGTGTCGTCGTTCCGGCAATGTCGTCCACAGCTTTCGAGTGTACGCTTCCGGTCCACGGGTTCAGCACCCTTGGTGTGAGGGTGGACTTCGTCGCAGATTCGGCTTCGGACGGTTCGGACGCACTGTTTGTCACCGTTCCCGTCGTCGCTGCCGAGCAGAAGATGACGGAGTCGCATTCGGCGCTTCTTCCTGGCGGAGCCGACAAGGAGGCCCTTGTGTCAAAACTGCGCAAGGAGTTCGTGAATGTCAGTGCGGACAAGGCGCAGCTGTCCATCCGCCCGATAGGGAAGATGCTGGAGGAGGCGCTTCCCGCCGAAATCGTTCTCGGAGATGCGGCGAACGCCGTATCCCTGACACGTATCTATCAGGCACACAAGCTTATGGAACTGCTCGGAAAGGAGTCATCCTGCGATGTCGCGATGCTCGAGAAGAGGCTTCGCGCCTGCATCAATGCGGATGGCGGCTTTGGCTGGTTCCCCGGTATGAAATCCTCACCTCTCGTCACCGCAGTGGTGCTCGAAGGCGCTTATGAGGCGATCAGCGAGGCGCAGCTTGGCGCGGCCATCTCATACCTTGACCGTTCCGTGCTGCCCGAAACCGCGTCGGGGTGCCCCGTCACCTTGCCGCAATACCTTTATATAAGGGCTCTCCATCCCTCCGGGCTCCCGGATTTCAAGGGCGTGGAAGCAAAAAGGCTGGCCGCTTTCAAGAAGGATGTCCAGAACGCCCTAGTGCCTTCCGGAGCCCGTGGATTGAACGGACAGATATTGGACAAGGCCCGCAGAATCAGGACCCTGCAGCTGCTGTCGGCTTCCGATGAGGGGGTGCGCCTTGCCGACAGGCTGGGCATCGGCGGCCAGACCCTCCAGCGGGTGACGCGCTCGATGGACAAGGATGTCAATTCCCTGTTGCAATACGCAGTAGACCATGTCTCCGGCGGGAAATACTATCCCAATGCGGTGATGCCCTGGCGCGGCCTCCTGGAAAGCGAACTGTATGCCCACGTGATGGTCTGCCGCACCCTTGACGCTTCCGGCAACCCCCAGGCGTCCGCTGTCGCGGATGATGTCCGCCTCTGGCTGATGGTTCAGAAGGAGACGCAGAAATGGGGCAGCGACCCTGCAAGCCTTTCCGCGCTGGTATGCGTGGCAGAGGGCAGCGCGAGAGTGAAGGATGCAGTCGTGCTCGTTCTGAGTGCGGACTATAGCCTGCCTTATTCCGACATCCGCGCGGCCGGGAACGGGATGCGCCTGGAGGTCAGGAACTTCGTCAAGAGGTCCGGGAACTGGAAGGAACTCGCTGACGGCGATGTCATCGAGGCGGGCGACAGGGTGCGCACGGAATATCGCATCTGGAACGAGGAGAACCGCAGTTTCATAAGGCTCACTGCGACGAGACCATCCTGCCTCAGGCCCGTGGACCAGCTTTCCGGAATCTGCGGCGGCTGGTTCGGCGGGGCTAATTGTGCGACGCCAGGCTACCGCAGCGTGCTTGCGGACCGCAGCGAGTTCTGGTTCGACAGCTATCCGGAGGAGAACACGACCGTCTCCGAGGAGTATTATGCAGTCTGCCGCGGAGTGTTCAGCTGTGCAGTACCCGTCATCGAATCGCTGTATGCGCCGCATTATCGCGCAAATTCCGATGCTCCCGCGAAGATTCGCGTGTCCACGGCTGAATAATAGCGGAAAATTGCTATTTTTGCATATATGAACCTTCTTGGCTCCAAGTACATAATCGACGGCGTCCCGCAGGACTCCACGCCTGAGCGCCTGCTTTCGTCGGTCTGCCCCTCCGCCCCGGATACGGCCGGGGAGTGCGGCACCATCATAGACGAGAGCGTGGACCCGGCCCTGGAGACCCATACCTGGGATGCTTCGGCCGTTCCGGATTATCTCGCTCTCGTGGCAACAGGAGCCACTCCGCTTTCACTACCGTTCGCGTCCCACAGGACACGCTCCGTGATTGCGTCGGCTCTGATCGATGCGCTCTGGAAGGACGGACATTTCAGGCTCGGGAATCTCTCGCTGCGCCTTGACTGGCGCTGGAACGGGTCCGCAGTGGGCTCGCAGGCGGCTTTTTATGAATCGGCACGGGCTGCTTCGGAATATGTGGACGGGCTGGGAATCACTCTCGACGGTTTCAGCTGCAGCGACGGCGACACTGCGTCGGTTGCTGCTTCCGCACAGCTTTCGGGCCGCAACGGGGCTGAGGATGACTGCTTCGAGACCGAATTCGTCGGTACACCGGAACTGTGCGGGACGAGAACGCTGCCCGGGACCTTCGTGCCGGATGGCAGCAGCTGGGTCGTTTATATACCGTTCGATACCTCCGACTACCGCCTGGGCGGGTCGCTACTTGCCTGGAGACTCGGCAAGGGTGGCGGAGTCTGTCCGCAGATTGACGACCCGGATTATTTCATCGACTGCTACGAGGTTGTCCGGGAACTGGTCGAGGACGGCGTCGTGATAGCGGCTTCGACTGTCGGCGATGGCGGGCTTGCGGCTGCACTCGGCCGTATGTGCAGTGGCGGCACCGGTCTTTCGGCCGACCTTTCCGACCTGAGGCATTCCTCCGGGGAGGACAATATCGTGAGGCTGCTTTTTGCCCAGCTGCCAGGGGCTGTCATCCAGATCCGCGATTCGGATTTCGATTACCTCGATGCCGAGCTGCTCCTTCAGGATGTGGCCTTCTTCCCTCTGGGACACCCGTCTGTCGGGAACGGACGCCTTTCCTTCACGGCTCCGGACCGCAGCGGCATACAGACGATACTCGAATCGCTGATGCTCAACGCGGAAGGCGAAGACTAGCCCGAAGTCAAGGATTTCCGAATTACAAAAAAAATTAGTAAATTCGCGCCGCGAAATTTAAGTTTTAAACATACAACAAATGGAAGAGAAAAAAAGAGTCTATCGTTTTGGCGGCAAGACCGCTGAAGGCGATGGTTCAATGAGAGAGCTCCTTGGTGGAAAAGGAGCCAACCTTGCGGAGATGAGCCGTCTTGGAATGCCGGTTCCCGCAGGTTTCACTATTACAACCGAGTGCTGCGCTGAGTATTATCAGCTCGGCGGAGGCTATTCCGATGAACTCAAGAGGGATGTTGCAGAAGCTCTTGCAGCAACCGAGAAACTTATGGGCAAGAAGTTCGGAGACAAGAACGATCCCCTTCTCGTAAGCTGCCGCAGTGGTGCGCGCAGCTCTATGCCCGGTATGATGGATACCATCCTCAATATCGGTCTCTGCTCCGCCACCATCCCCGGAATGATCGAGAAGACGGGCAACCCCCGTTTCGTATATGACGCATACCGTCGTCTCATAATGATGTATTCAGACGTCGTTATGGAGAAGGCCGAGGGCATCGAGCCCGCGGACGGACAGGGTATCCGCCAGCAGCTCGACCGTATGATGGCCGACCTCAAGGAAGCCAAGGGCTACAAGTCCGACACCGAAATCACTGCCGATGAGCTCAAGGAACTCGCAGAGCAGTTCAAGGTCCGTATCAAGGAAGTCCTCGGCGTCGAGTTCCCTGATTCCGCAGAAGCCCAGCTCTGGGGCTCCATCGGCGGCGTGTTCAAGTCCTGGAACGGCAAGCGTGCAATCGCTTACCGCCGCATCGAGAAGATTCCCGATGACTGGGGCACGGCAGTGAACGTGCAGTCAATGGTATTCGGCAATATGGGCGAGACCTCCGCAACTGGTGTTGCATTCAGCCGTAACCCGGCCAACGGAGACAACAAGTTCTATGGAGAGTGGCTCATCAACGCGCAGGGCGAGGACGTCGTTGCCGGCATCCGCACCCCGCACCCTCTGAACGAGGCTACCAAGAGCGAGCAGAACAAGCACCTCGCATCCCTCGAGACCGCAATGCCCGAGGTTTACAAGGAGCTTGACGAAATCCGCAAGCGTCTCGAGTCCCACTTCCACGATATGCAGGATATCGAATTCACCATCCAGGACAAGCAGCTCTATATGCTCCAGTGCCGTATCGGCAAGCGTACTGGTATCGCCGCCCTCCAGATGGCAATGGATATGCTCGGTGAGGGTATGATCGACGAGAAGACCGCCGTAATGCGCGTTTCTCCTTCCCAGCTTGACGAGATCCTCCACCCTATCCTCGACCCTGCATCCGAGAAGAAGGCGACTGTAGTTGCAAAGGGCCTTCCCGCATCTCCGGGCGGAGCCGTCGGAACCATCGTCTTCACCTCCGAGGCCGCTATGGCAGCCGCTGCAGCAGGCAAGAAGACCATCCTCATCCGTGAGGAGACCTCACCTGAGGACATCGAGGGTATGCGCGCTTCCGCCGGTATCCTCACCACCCGTGGAGGTATGACCTCTCACGCCGCTCTCGTTGCACGTGGATGGGGCAAGTGCTGTATCGTAGGTTGCGAGTCGATGAAGATCAACTTCGAGGACAAGACCGTTTCCTTCGCAGGCAGCGACAAGGTTTACAAGGAAGGCGAGTGGTTCTCCCTCAATGGAGCCAAGGGCGCCGTCTATGCCGAGAAGATCGACACTATGGACGCTTCCGAGAATCCTCTCTTCATCAAGTTCATGTCCATCGTTGACAAGTACCGCCGTCTTGGAATCCGCACCAACGCCGACACTCCCGAGGATGCAAGCCGCGCCCTCTCGTTCGGCGCCGAGGGAATCGGCCTCTTCCGTATCGAGCATATGTTCTACGGCAAGAACAGCGAGACCCCTCTCGCAAAACTCCGCAAGATGATTATGTGCAACACGGATGAAGAGCGCAAGGACGCCCTTCTCGAGCTCGAGCCTTTCATCAAGGCTTCCGTGAAGAGCACACTCAAGATAATGGACGGCAAGCCCGTCGTCTTCCGTCTCCTCGACCCGCCTCTCCACGAGTTCGTGCCGAAGAGCGAGGACAAGAGGGCAGAGCTTGCAAGCGACCTCGGCATCAGCGTCGAGGAAGTCGACAAGCGCGGCGAGAACCTCCACGAGGTCAATCCTATGATGGGTCACCGCGGAGTACGTCTCCACGTTACCTATGCTCTCATCGCCGAGACCCAGTACAGGGCTATCTTCACCGCTACGGCGGAGCTCCAGGCAGCAGGATGCAACCCTCAGCCCGAGATTATGCTCCCGGTCACCGGTTCCGCACGCGAGCTCGAGTTCCAGAAGGCACACTGCGAGAAGGTGCGCGTAGAGGTTGAGAACGCTACAGGCCAGCAGATCAACTACCACTTCGGTACTATGATCGAGATCCCCCGCGCGGCCCTCACCGCAGAGAGGATGGCCCGTACCGCAGAGTTCTTCAGCTTCGGTACCAACGACCTCACCCAGATGACCTTCGGCTTCAGCCGTGACGACGTAGGCACCTTTATGGGTGACTACCTCGGAAACAAGATCCTCGATGCGGATCCTTTCCAGACCATCGACGTCAAGGGTGTCGGCAAGCTCGTCGAGCACGGAGTACAGGCAGGCCGCAGCAAGCGTTCCGACCTCAAGTGCGGTATCTGTGGCGAGCACGGTGGAGATCCCGATTCCATCAACTTCTTCAACCGTATCGGTCTCGACTACGTAAGCTGTTCTCCTTTCCGTGTGCCTATCGCACGCCTCGCAGCCGCTCAGGCAGCAATCAAGCAGAACAACTAATACGTTCAAATATTAAAGGAAAAGTGCAGCAGCGTCAACGTTGTTGCACTTTTTTTGTTTATTAAAATGGTTGACACTAA
>JAKSKA010000044.1 GCA_024401915.1 Bacteroidales bacterium | reverse complement strand
CGGTCTCCCCGGCATCTTCTTCTGCCGGTACCGCATCTTTCTTTTCGTTGAACGAGTCGAGCATTGCCGTCATCCTGTCGTCGCACAGGGTCACTTCTCCGAGCTTCCTGTCGGAGAGAAGCTGCTCCGCAACGTTGCGCACTGCCGCAGCAAAGCCCTTCATCATCTCTTCGGAGAACAGGCTGGTGTCGTATTCGAGGCGTATCCTCGCTCCGCTTTCCCTGTTGCCTTCGATGAAGACTGCAAGCGGGAATTTGGCTTTCTGCAGTTCCAGGTTGTGTATCCCCAGCGCGCCTGCGCTGCAGGAGTAGCTGTTGAGGACGCCGACCTGGTAGGCGTACATTATGCTGGCCTGGTAGCCGTATTTCTCAACGATGCGGCCGTACGGATAGTCTTCGTGGGCTATGGTGTCGATGAATGTCCCGGCCACCTTCCTGAGGTAGTCGTCCGCCGTCGCCGTGTAGTCCACTCCGCATACAAGCGGAAGTGTGTTGACGAACATTCCGAAGGTTCCGGACAGCTTGAGGTTGCTCCTGCCGTTGGAGATGGTGGATATTCCCACGGTCCCTTCGGCCGTGTACCTGCTGACCGCAATGGCCACGGCTGCAAGATAGTATGATGCCGGAGTGATGTTCAGACTGCGGCATCTGTCCTGTACCGCCTGCAGGTCGGTGGGCACTTCCGTTTCGGCCTGCCTGTGGCTGCCGTCGCCGTCGTAGTTGTCGGGAATGAGTGTGGAAGCCTCTTCTATCCGGCTCAGTTGCTCTGCGTAGAACCGCTCGGTCTCGTCCTCGATCTTCTGGTCGTTGGCGAAATTGTAGTAGCTGTAGCTTTCCTTTTCGACCGCCTGTCCGTCCAGTGCCTTGCAAAGCTGGCCCAGGAATATGTCGATGGAGGCTCCGTCCATCACGAGGTGGTGGAAATCCGCAAGGAGATGCAGCGATGAATCCGTCTCCACGATCTCGAAACGGCAGAGGGGTCCGTCCTGCAGGTCGAACGGGCGCACGAAATCCTCTTTCCTGCGTTCCAGCTCGCTGACGGACAGTTTCAGGACCGGAATCCCGGGTGCCGTGTCCATAGGGCACTGGTATGCGTTGCCGTCCTCGTCGGTGCTGAAATGGGTGCTCAGGTAGGGATGTGCCTCGAGAACGCGTTCCAGCGCTGACTTCAGGGCGGATGCTGTGATGCCTCCAGGCATGTCGATGCATTTCGGGATGTTATATTGGATATCATCCGGATTGGCCATACATTCCGAATAGATGCCTATCTGGGAGAATGAGAGCGGTGCTAATTTCGCTTCGATTCCGCTATTCGCGCTGTTCTCCACGCCCTTTATCCTGGATGCCAGCTCCCTGATGGTGGGATATCTCAGGATGTCGCGTACCGCCAGGCTTGCTTTCATCCTGTCTCCGACGAGCACGGAAACCCTTATCGCCAGCAGCGATGTCAGGCCCGAGCTTACGAGGTTCGTCGTGACTCCGAAATTGCTGTTGCCGACGATCTCCGTCACGATGTCGTACAAGGTCTGCTCCGCCGGCGTGCCGGGCATTACCTTCTCTTCGTCGGATATCGTTATTACGGGCTCGGGTAGCGCCTTGAGGTCCGTTTTCCCGTTGGGGGAGATGGGCATCTCCTCCATCCTCACGAAGATGGTGGGGATCATATAGTGGGTGAGGCTGCTGCTCATCTGTGCCTTCAGGGTCTGGTCCTCGACCTCCGCCCGGGGGGTGTTGTATGCTACCAGGTGGTCGTGGCCGTCCACGTTCTTTATCATCGCGACGCCTTCCTTGACCTGGGGCTGACGGCAGAGGACTGTCTCCACTTCTCCGAGTTCGATGCGCAGGCCGTTGAGCTTTATCTGGTTGTCCTTGCGCCCGAGGATGATGACTTCGCCGTCTTCGTTCCAGTAGGCGTAGTCCCCGGACTTGTAGCAGCGCTCGCCGTTGTATTCGATGAATGCTTCGGCCGTCTTTTCCGGCAGGTCGTTGTATCCGGCCGCGACGCCGAGTCCGCCGATGAGAAGTTCGCCGGTCACTCCCGCCGGCAACTCGTTCATATCCGCGTCGACGACGTATTCCCTGACGTTCAGGAGGGGGCGTCCTATGGTGATGTGGTCCGAGTGTGTCAGTTCCTTGCCGTTGCAGCTGACGCTGATCTCGGTGGGGCCGTAGGTGTTGAACAGACGTGCTCCGGGGGCGAGTTCCTTGATCTTCGGCAGCAGGGTGGGAGGGTATTTCTCTCCTCCGAGTACGATGAACCTGCAGCGGGAGAGCGCCTCCTGGAATTCGGGCAGGTCGAGGAACATCTTCAGACGCGATGGTGTGCCGCTGAATCCGTCCACGCCTGTCTTCTTCATCAGCTCCGCGAGTGCGCGGGGGTCGTTGACCTGGTCCTCGTCCGCGAACACGAGCGTCATCCCGTTGTAGAGCGAAGACCCTATCTCCTTGAGCGAGAGGTCGAAACTTACCGTCGTGATACAGAGCATCGTCCTGCAGTCCTCCACGAGTGCGTGGAAGTGGCGGTTCTCGGCGTGGTCGGTGAGATAGTTGCAGATACCTGTGTGGCGGAGCATAACGCCCTTCGGACGTCCTGTCGAGCCTGAGGTGTATATGAGGTAGGCGAGGGAATCGCCGCTCTGCCTGATGTCGGGGTTGGCCGTTTCAGCTTCAGATGCGGCCGGTGCGAGCAGCTGCTCGATGTCGAGGGCCCTGTCGCCGTATCCGGCCATCTTGTCCGAGGTCGTGATGATGAAGCGTGCGTGGCTGTCCTCCGTGATGAGCGTGATGCGTTCTGACGGGTATTCGGGGTCGCAGGGAGTGGAGGCTGCCCCCGTCTTCCTCACGCCGCACATCGGGCTCAGGTGCCAGCTCCTGCGGGGCAGGAGGAGGCAGATGCGGTCTCCGGGCTTCACGCCCCTGCGGATGAGCTCGTGGGCAAGCGTGTTCGCCTTCCTGTTCAGTTCCCTGTAGCTGAGCGTCTCGTTGCAGGCTATGACCGCAGTCGCGTCGGGCGTCTTTTCAGCCCAGTATTCGATGCAGTTGTGGAAGAGCGGGAAACGGACTGCGGAAGGGTCCAGGCAGGTCTGGCGCATTGCTGCCACCTCCGCCTCCTGGCTTCCGCTCATTATGGATACGGACAGCAGCCGTTTTTCCGGAGCGTCAAGGAAACGGGAGACGACGGCGTCCATCGACTCGGCGAACCTGCCCGCGAAGGAGGCGGAATACACGGCCGTGTCGTAGTTGATCACTATGGCGGGCCTGCCGTCGATGTTGTGTATGGTTATGGTGAAGGGGAAGTCGTGGCTGTTGATGCGCAGGCTCTCGACCTTCACTTCGCTGCCGTTTGCCTTGAGGGTGTTGCCCAGGGTTCCGTACTGGTAGGTGAAGCGTACGTGCTGCTCGATGCCGTAGTCGTTGGCGAGGGATGCGAACGGGTACTCTTCGTGCCGGCGCGCTTCCTGGAACATAAGGCGCACTCCGTGGATGAAGTCGAGCACGCTGACGTCCTCGATCCTGCCTACCAGCGGCAGGGTGTTGATGAACATTCCGACAATGCCCTTGGTCAGCGGGTTCAGACGTCCGTTGCTGATGGTGGTGAGGCAGAGCTCCCTGGAGTTCGTGTAGCGGCTCAGGGTGTAGAAGGCGGCGGACAGGAACAGTGCGGAGGGCGCAGTGCCGAGCGCTTTCGCCCTTTCCATCACGTCGGGGGCGCTGACGAAGCGGACCTGCTCCGCGTGGGGCCCTCTCTCTCCGCCAAGGTCTCCGCTCAGCTTCGTCGGCTGTATGCCGTCGAGGAATTTGTCGAAATAGGCCTTGTGGTCCGTCTTGTCGGCCATCTGCGCTGCGGCGAATTCCGCATACGTGTGCGTCTCCGCTGCCGGCTCTGCGTCTTCGAGTGCGGCGGATATCCCGTCGGCGATGATGTTGAGGGATGCGCCGTCATACACGAGGTGGTGGAAGTCCAGGAGCAGGATGACCTCCTTGGGTGCAGCAATGACTTCGGCTCTGTAGAGGGGCCCGTGTTCGATGTCGAAGGCTTTCTGGAAAGTCCTGATTTCCGCTTCGGCTCCCTCGTCGTCCAGCTTCTTCATTACGATCGATGCGCTGTATCGTTCCGGATAGACCTGGACTGTCCGGCCGTCCCTGTTCTCGAAGTGGGAGAAAAGTGCGGGGTGGCACTCCAATGTCTTCCTGACGGCATCCGCCAGCGCCTCCGGTGATACTCCGAGCGGGAAACGGATCAGTTTCGGGTTGTTGTATTGGAGATTCTCCGGATCGATGACACAATCGACGTATACACCTTGCTGGGCGTATGTGAGAGATGAGGTCTTGCTGCTCATTTATTATTTTTACTTTATGATGAACATAGGGTCGAAGTGGGTGACTTTCAGTACTTCCATAATGCTGTCATTGACATTGAGAAGTGTCACCTTCTGGCCTTTGGCTGCCGCAGCCTTGCGCAGGCGCAGGAGCACGCGCAGACCGGAGCTTGCGATGTAGTCGAGTGATGTGCAGTCCAGGACCAGGGGCTTTTCCGCCATTGCTTCAAGCTCTTTTACAGAAGGCTCGACCTGCTCTGATGCCAGGGTGTCAAAACTGCCGCAAAGTGTAGCGGTGATGTTTTCCGGATTGTTTTTGATTGTGAGTTCCATATTCGTTAATGTTTGGATTCTGTTTTGATGAAATTGAGGCAGAGCATCGTTATGTCGTCGCTCTGTTCCGTCCCGGACTCGTGCTTCCTGACCTTGTCGAGTACGGTGTCTATGATGGCGGGGGCGTCGGCGTCCCTGACGGATTCCAATGCTCCGACAAGCTTCTCCGCGCCGAATTCCCGTCCGGTGGTGTCCATAGCCTCCGTTATGCCGTCCGTGTAGAGGAACAGACGGTCTCCGGGCTTGAGGCCGATGCTCTCCGAGATGAATTCAGCATCGTCCATCACGCCGAGCGGCATATTCGGCGACGCCGGGAGGAAACCGACTGTCGCGCCGCTTGCGAGGACGGGTGCGTTGTGGCCCGCGTTGACGTAGTCGAGCTTTCCGGTGCCGAGGTCGAGGCAGCCGAACCAGAATGTGACGAACCTGCAGTCTTCGTTTTCCGAGCACAGGGAAAGGTTCATCTGCTTCACGGCGTCCGAGACAGCCATCTCGGCGGCCACGCTGCGGAAGAGGTAATGCGTCGCGGCCATGAACAGGGCGGCCTGCATACCCTTGCCGCTGACATCGCCTATGCACAGGTACAGCTTGTCACCGATCAGGAAATAGTCGTAGAGGTCGCCTCCCACGTCACGCGCCGGGAAAAGGCAGGCGGAAAGGGATATGCCCTTGCGTTCGGGGAAGGGAGGGAATACGTGGGGCACAAGCCCGCTCTGCGCCCTCGAGGCCAGCTTGAGCTCGTTCTCCATCACGGCCTTGTCCTTCTCTGTCTTCTGTTGCTTTTCTATAAACGGCTTTGCGACGTCGCGTACCGTCAGCTTGATCGCGATGATCATTACGGTGAACATCACGAGGATCATCAGTATCAGATTGAGGATGGTCCTCCTCACGACTCTGTCGATGATCCTCCTGTCGGCGGAGAGGACGATCTTCCATCCCAGATGTTTGATCGTCATTTCCTTCGTGAGCAGGTCCTTGTCGGAGAGCTCCAGGATATACGGGTCCGGCGCGACCAGCATTGTCCCGTCGGCCATAAAGATGCTGAAGTCTATTTCCTTGTGTGCCTTGTGGGTCCTTACGAACGAGGTCAGATTGTCCGGATGGACTACGGAATAAGCCATTCCGATGCGTTCCCCGTCCTCGGCGGTCAGAGGTGTGTTGTAGAAGGCGATAAGACGTCCGTCGCTGATCCTCTCCGCTTTCCGTCCCCAGAAGGAACTGCCGAGGGTGAAGCAGCAATTCCAGTACGGATTGCTGTCGAGTTCGTCTCCGTTGGTGAACGAGTCCAGTATGATGTTCCCGTCCTTGTCGTATTTCGCGTACCTCTCGTAGTATCCGGGCTCGCCCGGAATGAAGCCCTTGCGGAAGATGAGGGACAGTCCGCATATTTCGTTTATGCTCTTGAAACCGCGGAGTATGAGCGAGTCGATGCCTTTCCTGCTGCTGAGTATGGGCCTGGATACGCTGGCCAGCGCATTGGTAGCATCCTCCACCCTGAGCATTCTCTGCTCGATGGTGTTCGACAGCGCTACGATGTCATCTTCGAGAAGGGTGTCCATAATATCCTCATATTTCCCGCGGATAACGCCTACCATTATCGCAAGGATTATTGCGGACACGAGGATGACGGCAGCCGAGACCAGACCGGTCATACGCATCTGAAGCCGTTTTTTTTCTGCAGATTCCTTTTCCATATCGCAACGGGCCATATATTTGGTAAATATATGGAGAATTTGCGGGAAAAGCAAAAAGAAAGGGAAAGCTGTTTACATCGCACCGCTACAACCTCTTACCCTTGCTGCATTCCTGCCCTGGGGGGATTGGGAGGGAGCTGGTCGTGTAAGACTTTCCCTAGTGGAGCCACTTGGCAGGCTTGAACTGCCGACCTTCGCGTTACGAATGCGATGCTCTACCAACTGAGCTAAAGTGGCGTGGGCTGCAAAGATAGTAAAAAAATCTTTGCAGTTGAAATTATGCTGATTTTTTCTTCAAATTTTCCAACTTATAGACAAAATTCACGAGAACGGAGCCCAGAATGCCGGCGCAGATGGAGCCGAGCAGCACTGCGATCTTTCCTGCATCCCTCATCGTGTTCATTATCTCGGGGGTGTTGTTCCCGAACGAAAGCGTATCGACGAAGATTGACATCGTGAAGCCTATTCCGCCAAGGCAGGCCACTGCGAAGAACATTGCCCAGCTTGCCTTTGCGGGCATTTCCCCGACCTTGAGCTTGATTGCGATCCAACTGAATATCGTGATGCCGAGAGGCTTTCCGAGCACCAGTCCCAGGAAGATTCCGAGACCGACGTAGCCCAATTCGGGGGCGCCGCTGATCGTTTCCTTGAAGATGTTGAAATACTCGATTCCGGGAATCGTCACGCCTGCGTTGGCAAGAGCGAAAACCGGCATTATGAGGAAGTTGACCCAGGGGCTGAGCGCGTGTTCGACGCGGTAGCTCATATCCATCGTTCCGTGCGCCACTTCCTCCAGCTTGCGGAGGCAGTGCTTCTGGGGCCCGTTGGGGAATGCTTCGTCGTCGATGCCCGAGTAGCTCTTGAGCATCGTGAGGTAGTGGTCGCGCTTGTGGACATACTGGCTTTCAGTGTACCTTGCAGTCGCCGGGATGAGGAACGCCATCACAACTCCGGACATCGTGGCGTGGATACCGCTGTAGTAGAAAAGCACCCAGACTGCAATCGCGCACAGTATGTAGGGGAACATCCTTTTCTCTCCTATCCTTCTGAGCAGCAGCGTGAAGAATATGACGACAACCGAAATCGCCAGCAGCACGAAGTTGATCTTTCCGCCGTAGAAGAGGGCGACCACCAGGATCGCGATGAGGTCGTCCGCTATCGCGAGCGCGGTGAGGAACACCTTCAGCGACACCGGGACCTTGTCGCCCAGCACGGAGAGTATGCACACCGCGAATGCGATGTCGGTTGCGGTCGGGATACCCCATCCCGTCGCGGCCATCGTGCCCCTGTTCACGATTGTGAAGATGACTGCAGGTGCGATCACGCCGCCGAATGCGGCGATTACCGGCATCAGCGCCTTTTTCGGCGTGGACAGCTCTCCGAAGGCTATTTCCCTCTTTATCTCAAGACCTACGGTGAAGAAGAAAATCACCATCAGTATGTCGTTGATGAATTTCTCCACCGTCATATCCTTGGGGAAGAGCAGGTTCACGCTGCCGTCATTGCTGAACAGGTGGAGCTGCAGGTTCGTTTCGAGGATGTTGTGGTAGAACTCGCTGGTGAACGGGAGGTTGGCCAGCAGCATCGCTATGATGACGCAGCAGAGCAGAAGCACTCCCTGGAACCAGGGCTGCTTTGAAAGTCTGTCGCTTCGCTTGTTGAATTTCACTACACTCTTGGTCCAGGTGTAGATAGGTATTAACTTTGCCATTGCGCTACTGATTTTTTGCGCGCAAAGGTAGCCCAAATAAAGCGGAAATCCTAAAAAAAGACTCTTAAATCGAGTATTCTCTCTTTGCCGGCGAAAGCCCTGAGCGAACATATCCCGTCCTCTTCCGTCACCGGCAGCGGAGATCTCCCGGCCAGTTCCACGGCGACGTAGTCCCCGTTCCGCAGATAGCAGTGGAGCGATGTCTCGGCGATTGCCCTCTCGAGAAGGCCCGGGGTGCGCCTGAAACTGCTGATGACCTCGTTCCCCGCCTCTATGCGGAATACGCAGTCCGCTTCTTTTCCCACCAGGGAGAAGGGCAGGACGGAGGTCCTGTCTATGCAGGATGCGCAGGCGTAGCCCTCCGGCGTGCCGTCGATGAGGTTTTCGGGGTAGAGGAGCACTCCCGCATTCATCTCCTCGAAATACCTTCCGGCGAATTTCTCCCCGATGCTGCGCCCGGGTCTGGAGATTTTCGCGTACAGCACGGGAGTGTATGTGACCGATTTGACGAATTCGGGCATATATACGTCCTCACCGTCCCGTGCACGGGTGGTGTCGGGACGCACTATGACCTTTCCGCCTGATGTTAGGAGAACGATGTTCACTTATCAGAAAAGGGAACCGTTGAACTTCGCTGCAAGTCCGTCAAGCTCTTCGCGCGTGGCTGGCCTGCGTCCTTCTTCCGTGAATTTCTTGGCGAGTTCGGCGAAGCGGGCCTTGGTGTCGAGGGTGAAGGTCCCCTGGGCTATCCAGTTGAAGTAGGAACGGTCGGTCTTGAACACCTCGCGCGCCGTTTTTCCCTTGTGCTTCCCGAAATTGACCAGCACCTCTCCGTTGTCGTCATAGATGAGGTGTCCGGCGAAATCGACGTATTTCTTTCCGACATAGCTTGCGAGATGCTTCACGTCGTTCTTCAGACGGTGCTCGCTGCCCTCGACGTCGGGGTATCTGTCCAGCTGGCCCTTCAGGACTTCGTATGTCGCTACCGTGTCGGCTTCGGCCGTGTGGGCGTTGTCGAAGTCTTCGCCTCCGCAGTAGAAACGGTAGGCGGCCCTGAGGTTGCGCGGCTCCATACTATGATAGATGTTCTGGACATCCACCATCAGGGGTTCGTGAAGGTCTATCAGTACGTCTTTCCCCGCCTTGCGCACGCGCTCGATCTCTTCTGCGAGCATAGGAAGGTCAAACTTGGAGGAGTTGAATCCGGCAAGGTCCGAGTCCTTGAGCCATTCCACGACCTGGGGAAAAAGGGGATTGAGGTGCGCATAGAGCG
>JAKSKA010000043.1 GCA_024401915.1 Bacteroidales bacterium | reverse complement strand
CTCGTCGTCTTTCCGAAATCGCAGTTCGTGAAAGAGGCCGAGCCGCCTGCCGCGGAATAGACGCCGCCGTCCTTGGAGCTGCAGTCATCGAAGGTGGAACCGGTCACTGTCAAGGTTCCGGCATCCTGCATAATGGCACCGCCCTTGTTGCTGCCGGTGGTGATCGTCTTGCATTTAAGGAACGAGCAGTCCTTTACGGTAATCACAGGGCTGGTGCTGCCTTCTATCGAAATGGCTCCACCGTATGAGCCCTGATTGGATGCGAACGAACAATCTTCGATGGAAACCGTCGAGGTCTTGATACGGAATACACCACCGCTGCTGGTAGAAGTATTGCCATTGCCGTCTTTTCCGAAGGTACAGCCCTTGAATTTCGCGGTACCGCTGCCGATGTAGCATACTGCGGCCATCGAGGATGCAGTGTTGCCCGTAAAGGTGACATCGTTACACTCGAGGGTTGAAGTACTTTCGAACACGATGGCTCCGCCGTTTCCGCCTGTCGCCTTGTTGTTGGTCAGAGCGGCACCGGTGATCTTGATGGAAGACTTGTCGGCAAGGCTTATGAAGCCGGCGCCGACGCCGTCGTTGTTATCGTAGGTTCCGCCGACGATTTCGAGAGATGAAGTGTTCTGCATATAGACGGCACCGCCCCAGCTCTCGGCGTGGTTGTTCTTCATTTCGCAGTTCGTGAGCACAGCCTTGGCTGCGTTCCAGAGACGCATTGCGGCGCCCCTCTTGGAGGTGTTCGTGTTGCCGTTGATCTTGCACCCTGTCATATTGAGAGTTCCGGCGCAGGAGCTGACCGCTCCGCCGTAGTCGCCGCTGGTAGTGTTGTTTGTAAACTCGCAGCCCTCGGCAGTCACCGTACAGTCCTCGGAGATGTAGAGCGAGTTGCCGGGAGCGCCGACACCCTTATTGTCGTGGAAGGTGCAGTTCTTAACGGTAGCATCGGCCTTGAAGGAGAGTGATGCGCCGTAGGACGCCTCGTTTCGCGCGAATTCGCAGTTCTCGAAATATGATTTGCCACCGGCAACGATACCTGCCTGGGAGTGGTTGGCGCCACCCGAGTCCTTGTTGATGTTGTCGAGGATCTTGCAGTTGACGAATGAGGATTCGGAGCCGCTCTCGAGAACGATGGCAGGTTCTCCGGAAACGGCTGTGAGGCTGTGGGAGAACTCGATGTTCGAGAATGATGCCTTGACATCCTTGCCGACCACGAACAGCCTGTGGGCGTCGTTGCCGGTGATGATGGTGGCGACATCGTCCGCGCCCTCGAACGCAACGTCGACAGCTGCGTCGTACTTCATCGTGACGAGCGCCTCGAAGTCGTAGGTTCCGGCAGCGAGGTGGATGGTGGAACCGTTAAGGGCTGCAGCCTGCGCTGCTTTCTTGTCAGCGTCGGCGGCATTGAGGAAGGCGTAGAGAGCCGCAGGGTCCATTGCGTTCTTCTCGTTCTTGCCTGACTTGGAGCCCGCACCTGTAGTGCTGACATAGTAATTGCCTATCCTCTCCTCGAGGGTGCCCACACTGGCGATCTTCGATCTTTCAATCACGAGATTCTGGTCGAGGAAATATGCGCCGGAAGCGGTGTCACCCTTGTAATAAGTTGCGAGGATGCCCTTTGCGAAGGTGGCGCCGGGGGCTATTGCGACATAGTACGTTCCGGGAGCCGCAACGTTCAGCGTTATCGAAGACGATCCGCCGGTGAGCTCACCGATTACGGGAGTGTCAGTCAGGGTAACGGCAAGGGTGCCGGCGATGTTCTCGCCGCCGACTGCCTTGAGCACCACCTTGGTGTATTCGGAGCTGCCGACAAGCACCTTGATGAAGGAAGTGGAATTGTAGAATGTGGTGACGCCCTCTGCGTCAAGCTGCGCGATGGACATATTGCCCTTGGCGAACGCACCGTCCTGGACGGCGGGAATCGTCACGGCAAATGCACCGTCAGACCAAACTGCTGCGTCGGAAGGGTAGACGGCATAGCAGGTTCCGGTCTCGGGAACCACGGCGGAGAATGTCGTGGAGGCACCTGCCGCCGCTGCGGTGGCTGTCGTCGAACCGCCTTCGTAGAAGATCTTGATTTCGTCACCGGCTTCCCAGTTGACGGTCTTGTCCTCACCTTCTCCGGAAAGGGAGGTCTTGGTGATTTCAGTTGAAGCGGAGTACTCCACGAGCTTGAAACCTTCCGGTATCACGGTGTTCGGAGTGTTCTCCTTTGCACACGAGGCCGCCATCAATGCGATGACAGCTGCGCAAGCGATCGAATGGAATGTCATTTTCATAGCTTTAGTCCTCATCGATTATTAGTTCATACTCTTTGAATCCCTCCGTTTCCGCAGAGATACTGCCACAAAGGACATAGAATCCAATGCCCTCGTTTGGAAGATCGGACGATGCGATCTCCGGTTTTTGATACTTTTTCATAAAATGGTTATATATTGATTATTTGTTATTCTGTATTGCTCCGGGCCACCATTCTCCGCTGCCGCGGTCGTTGCCGAGCTGGTCCTTGTACAGGGCGCCGATGCTTTCGAGCCAGGTCTTGAAACCACCCATCTTCCCTATGTAGCTGACTGCCGTTTCCGAAGGGCACATCGAAAGATTGGCTCCGCCTGCGAGCGCACCCGTCCAGTACCAGGAACTGGTGGAATACGAGCTGCCGCTCATCCACTGCAGGCCTCCGAAGAAGTCCGCGGTGCCAGCAAACCCGTTGCTGGCGGGGCTCTCCACGGCATTCGCCGTTCCGCCCGCGTTGTTTGCGGAATTGTCGCTGCGCTTCGTATAGACGAGCGTGACGGCCTTGTTGTAATTGGCGAGTGACTTGTTCACGCCGACAGCCTCGTTGGTGACGATGATGCTGTTCACGATGTAGTTGTTATCGCTTTCGAGAGAGTCGAACCTCACGATAGCGCTGTTCTTGCCCGAATTGACCGCAGCCTCGGCACCGACCCTTGGAGAGCCGATGAACGAGCAGTTGCTTATGCACAGGCCGCTGGTAATGGTCGACAGGTTCAGCCAGCAGGACTGCCAGTTGTCCGTACCGCCGGTGGTGTATGTATTATCCGCTATGGAGCAGTTGTTCATACAGAACTCGCCGGCCTTCTCGATGTGGATGGTCGTCCCGTACCTGTGGCTTATCCAGTTGCCGGAGAACGAGCAGGCGTTCATATATATCTTGGAGTCCGTCGCCCAGGCGCACAGTGCACCGCCCCTGGTGGAACTGTTGTTCTCGAAGTGGCACCTGTTGATCTTGTAGGTACCCTTGGAATTGACGTAGATCGCTCCGCCATAGGAATGGTCATAGCTTGAAGACTGGGTGACGCTGTTGTTGCGGAAGACGCAGTCCTCGAGGGTAGCCTCGGCCGAGGAGTTCAACCTCACTGCACCGCCTCCATAGTTTCCGTTGTTGTTGGACGAGGAGATGCCCTTGGCGTTGTTATAGTTTCCTTCGAACACGCAGTCCTTGACGGTCATAACCGCATCGGCCTGGATGTTTATGGCCGGACCGCCGAAACACTCGCTGTAGTTTTCCTTGAAGTTGCAGTTGCTGATATTCAGGGTTGCCGCTCCCGTGGATCCGATGGCACCTCCGAAGGTCTTGGAGGAGGAATCCCTGTTGCTGTTCTTCTCGAAGCTGATGCCGGAGCAGTCCAGCAGGCCGGCGTCCATCAGGATGGCACCGCCGTGGCCTGAAGTGGAGTAATTGTTCCTGATGACGGCGTTCCCGCTTATCTTGACGACGGAGCTTGCCGAAGCGTTGACGAGTCCGCCGCCCTTTGCGTAATTGCCGTCGTACACGCCGCCTCGGACATCGATGGTGGAAGTGTTCTCAAGATAGATGGCACCGCCGTAATTGGCGTGGTTGCCGGTCATCGTGCAACCGTCCAGAATGGCTGAGGCGGTGTTCCAGAGCCTCATCGCCGCACCGTTCTTGTTGGTCTGGACATTGTCCGCGAAGGTGCAGTTCCTGAGCGTGATGCTGCCGTTGCTTGCGGAGAAGGCTCCGCCGTGGGTGTCGTTGGACGTGTTCTCCTTGAAAGTGCAGTTCTCGACAAGGAGCTCCGCGCTTGCATCAAGATACAGGGAGTTGCCCGGACCGTTGTTGCCGGTATTGCCGCGGAACAGGGAGTTCTTGACGGTGGCATCGTCCTTCAGGATGAAGGCGGCGCCCCAGCTTGCCTTGTTGTTGCTGAACTCGCAGCCGTCGACAAGCAGGGACACTCCGGATTCGGCAATCACACCGGCACCGGTATTGTACTTGCTGCCGTCGGATTTGATGTTGACGTTGTCGCTGACGCGGCAGTTGACGAGGGTCACATCCGAGCCGCTCTGGAAATGGACGGCCGGGGCGGAAGACTCGGTCGAATAGCTGTGGGAGAAGCTGATGTCCTCAAAGCGCACGGTGATGCCGGACTTGACGTCGACCAGCCTGTGCTTGTCCGCACCTGTGATTATCGTCTTGTCCTGGCCCGCTCCCTTGAAGGACAGGCTGACCTCACGATTGTCGAAGCCGATTTCCAGCAGTCCGCCGAAATCGTAGTTCCCCTCCGCGAGATTGACCGTGCAGCCGTCGAGGACCCCGAGTTTGGTGAGAATGGTGGACTCGTCATTTATACTGAGCAGTTGCTTCAGCCCGTCGATATCCATCGCGTTGCTGCCAGAGGTGCCGCTTCTGGTGCCGGAGCCTGCGGGGGACGCGAAATACTCCGACGAGGGTTCGAATTCACCGAAGCTGAGGATTCCGGATGCTTCCGTGGTAATGCTCTTCTCAAGATAATACGTACCCTTGACGGTGTCGCCGTCATAGTATTTGATCAGAAGGCCGCCGGTATGCGCGACTCCGGGGATGACACTGAAATAATAGTCTCCGACGGCAAGGCCGCTCTCCGAGGAGACCTCGACCACGGAAGCCGTGTCCCCGGTCTTCAGGATTGTCGCACCCCCATCCGTCACGGAGAATGTGAGCTTGCCCGCAAGGGCGGCGCCACTGACGCTCTCGACGCTGATTTTCGTATATCCGGTGGAAGGGACGCTCATCTTGAGGAAGGCGTTCACGTTGCTGAATGAGAAGGTCTTGTCCTTTGCCTTCGCAAGCGCAAGGTGTCCGTTTGCGAAAAGTCCGTCCTGAACGGCCGGGATCACGAGCGTGACCTGTCCCGCCTCGGCCATCGATGACTCGGCAGAAGAGGGATAGACCGCGTAATAATCAACGGATTCGGGAACGCGGGCCTCGTACGTCGCGTGGGACGAGCCCTCTCCGGTCTTGATTTTCGCGACAGCGCTCTGGTCGGACCAGTAGATTCTGATCCTATCGTCCGCAGACCAGACTGTCCGGCCCTCTTCTATCGCCGTCTTGGTGTCCGACGACAGGGCCTCGAACTCGGTCAGGGGGTAAAGGTTGTCGTCCTGGCCGCCAATGCTCTCCCTGGCGCACGAAGCAAGGACGACCAGGGATGCAATCAATATGGTATTTGTTATACGTCTCATAGCCCTAGAAGATTATGCTTTCATTGAAATCGGACAAATCCCCTCCCTTGTCATCCTGGCTGGGGCCCTGCTTGGTCGTCACGGTGATTTCCGATACCGGACTTTCCTTATATGTGCCGGGTTCCGCCGGGACAGCCTTGACTTTGACGAGATAGGACGTCTCGGTGGAAAGGTCGGTGAACGTCACGGAACTGTCATTCACAGTCTCGAATCCGCCGTTGTTCAGGGAAACCATATACGAGCCTGCGTGCTCCACTTGACGGTGAACTGGGTGGCAAGGACATTATCCTGCTTGAGCACAGGTGCAGCAAGCGCGATAAGGTCTGCAGTGGTGGCCTTGACCTCCGTCCAGGAGCTTGCCACGTAACTGCCTTCGTCGGCGGCGGCAGGCAATGCCCGCACGGCTACCGTATATTCCGTCGCAGCCGCCAGTCCCGTCAGAACGGCGCTCAGGCCGCTTACGGAAACGGGTGATGCTCCGCCTATCCTGTATTCATAGGATCCCGCACGGGCGATTTCCGCCCAGGAAACGGTGAACCCGTTCGTGTTGATATCGCTAACCGCAAGCACCGGAGCGTCGAGGATATGGCGTTCGGGAGTCCTGAACTCCAGTTCGCACCATTCGCTCTCGAGCGCGACATCAGCTGACTTCTCATCGGGCAGAGCCTTGACCTTGAAAGTATATCCCGTATTGTAATCAAGTCCGGTAAACGACAGCGAACACTCCGAAGTCTGCTGCTGCGCAGCGCCGTTGAACGAATAGACATACATTCCCGCCATCTTCACGGGCGCCCAGCTCAGCTTGACGGAAGAAGGTTCGAGTTCGTCCACCTTGACCTCGGGGGTCTTGAGGACGGTCCTGCCCCTTGTCTTGAATGTAAGGGCCTCGCCATAGTCCGAGTCAAGCCATTCCGTGCTTCCCTCGGGAGCGATGGATTTCATTCTGACGCTGTACTCCGTTCCGGCCGCAAGGTCTCCGATCACGGCGCATACGCCTTTCGCCTCGATGGTTGTACTGCCGTCGAGGAGAATCTGGTAGGAGACTGCATTTTCAACGGTCTCCCAGAGCAGGGTGACCTTGTCTATGCCCAGTACCGCAATCTCCGGAGATGGGGCGGCAAGCGCTACCGGGTCCGGAGCCTTCTTGCTGCAGCCCGCCGGAAGCAGGACTGCGGCAAGCGCAACTGAAAGGATATTAATATGTTTTCTTATCATATCGTAAGGCTTTTCTTATTTGACGTCGATTTCTTCAAGGTCTTCCGTGCCTCCGCCTATCTTGTTGCCGACGGTCGTGAACCGCGAGATTGCGATATCGCTTACCGACACTTCATTGTCGCAAACGCACCAGATGACATAGTCGATACCCGGGAGCAGCTCGCTGAAGGTGCCGCTGAGAGCTCTGTTCTTCTGCCTTGTCGCGAGGGATTCCAGAATGAGTTTCTCGCGGGAAGCCGCATCGAATTCTGCGGCAGGAAGAATCCGCACCTCACTCAGGTATCCGGCCCCTGCAGGCAGGGTGACATTGTAGGAAACGCTCTTTCCGGTGATATCGGACGTGGATACTGACAGGGCCAGGGTCTTGTCGCAGTTCAAAGCCGGTGTGGTGAACGGCTTGACCACGGGAGCATCCTGAGAGCCGGAAACGGAAGTTGCGCAGGCTATCGCGACATAATCACTTTCCGGCGAGAGCAGCTGCACGTCCATAGCGGACGAGGTGAACAGGCGTCCGTTGTCCTCCAGCCAGGCGAGGGCGTCATTGCCATACGCCTCGAACTCCTTCTTCCCGGCTATGCCGAAGAGATAGGATACGCAGAAGCTGGGATTCTTGGTTATCTCAGTGTGCCAGAAACATCCGGAAAGATTCTTCTCCTGGATGAATTCCATATTCAGCAGTTCCACATCGGGCGCGGCGGACTTGGCCTCCGTGATCTTTCCGGCCGAGATGACGACCGTTTCGCCGATGGAGAACACGGTGGAGACGTCATCCGAATCCGTAACGGTGAATTTGAGGTCATCGTATTCGCCCGGAGGCAGGATGAAGCAGAACGGAGCCGGCCTGAAGGATGACAGTTCGCTTGAAGACGCATCCATCGTTATGGTATGGGACGCGCTCCTGCCCATTGCAAAAATATTATCTGCAAAGCTGTACAGGAAGTCACCCGCAATCGCTGATGATTCCGAAGACAGGACGACGGTCTTGAGCTTGCCGCTGCCGGTGAGGTTGAACTGGAGGACTCCGCAAATATTGCGCACCTTGAAATCGGTAACGTCATCGGAAGTGCCGAACAGAGGCATATTCTCAAGGACAGCCACGGGAGTGGAGTGATGCATCTCCACGGGGAGCTCGGTCCTTATCGTTATCCCGTCACAACGCGCATCCGACGGATAGAAGGCGTAGAACCTGCTGCCTTCCATACATCTGCCCTCGAATGATGCGACAGAGAACCCGGCGCCGGAGCGGAGGTCGAAAACCTCGCGTGAGCGTACCTTGTCGCTGAAGACCGCGACGCGGTCGCCCTTGGACCAGGACAGTTTGCCGCTGGTGCCGAGCTGCGTCTTCTCGCCCTCGATGGTCACGAATATCACATCCTGAGCATTCCCGTCCGTAACGGGCTCCTTTTCCGTACAGGACGCCAAAGGAAGAAGGCAGGACAATATATATAGTATTTTCTTCATAAGCCTCATTTTACTCCACAACGTCCACTAACTTCTTTACGCTTCCGCTGGCGCCGTAAACGTCCACCACGGTAAGCTTTATCTCAAGACCGGCCGCCGGTTTGTCGAAACTGATGCGCGGCGACTGATAGGTCAGCTTCTCATCTCCAACCTCCCAGAGCCAGCTCTCGATTCCGCCGACATTGTCCACGGACTTGTCTTCGAGGACAATCTCCTCTCCGACCTTGATGACTGCGGGGCAGTCGAAATCGGCCCAGGGCACGTCATTCTCGCTGATGACCTTTATCTTCCTTGTATAGGTATCCTTGCCGGCCCCCTCCTCCGCATAGGCGGTCAGGGAAATGATGTAGTCTCCGGGAACGCTGAAGCTCACACCTTCGAGCTCGAGGGTATATGCGTGGGAAGGAGCCTCCTCATCACCATAGGTCCACTTGCAGAAGGCAAGTATGTCGTTCGTGACCGTGGACTCGTTCGTAACTATGATTTCCTCGTCCACCTGGTATACGTCCTTGTTCGTCGAGAAAAGGGCTTTCACCTCCACGGCCTTGTCCCTTGTACAGGACAGGACGGCGGATATCGAAATGAAAACAATAAGCAACTTTCTCATAGTCCTATTCGAATTTCAGGATTATACTGATAGGATAATGGTCCGAGATGTATTTCACGCCGGCGAACGTGTCACGCACCGTCGTGAACTTCGGAACCGAGTAGAAGTCCTTGAAGAAGCAATGGTCGAGGATCGAGCCGGAGCTGTCTCCGAAATCATTGAACGTCTTGTAGGAATCTCCGACAAGCGCCTCGAGTCTCGCACTCTTGAAGCCGTAGTTCTTCAGCGGCGTGAACGCGGAGGAACTCTCGTCCGTATTAAGGTCTCCGGACAGGTACACAGGCAGATTGCCGCTGTTGATCAGCTTGATCTTCGTCAGTATCGCATCCATCTCGGTCGGGTGTGCATCGACGTGCGTGTCGAGATGGGTGTCGAAGCAGAAGAACTCCTGTCCTCCGTTGACGAGCTTGAACTTGCCCCAGGTACAGACCCTGTAGTGGTTCGACTGGGGAAGACGGCTGGGAGTATCCGGTGTTCCCGTGAGGTAGAAGGTACCGCTGTCCATTACGGTCAGCGAATCGCGGTCATAGAAGATAATGACTTCCTCGCATTCCTCCTTGGGACTCGTTGTCGTATATATGGCGCCGTATTCGGGATGGTCGG
>JAKSKA010000042.1 GCA_024401915.1 Bacteroidales bacterium | reverse complement strand
CCGTGTCGTAACCGCCTGGCCCGGTTGCTGCCAGGCGGTGGTGCGGGCCAGGGAATCCCCTCTGGTTGTCGTCGGGCGATGGTGCGGGCCAGGAAACCCCTCTTGCTGTCATCGTGAGGGCAAAACTGGCCTTGGGTGCACTTATGAAGCGGAAATTTTGACGCGAAAAGGGCAAAACTGGCCTCAAGTGCAATTCTCGCGGTGGCAATTTTGAAATCCGTGCGTCAGAATGGCGTTTTTACGCACAAACGGTCGAAAAATTGCGTTTTGTGCGTCAGAATGTCGATTCTGCGCACGGAATCTTCTTTAGCCCGCCGGGAATGCGAGCAGAACGATAATGCCGCGAGCGGATCAGGGGGCAGGGGGCGGAGTGTCGCAGGCCGATTTTATGTTTCTGGAAATGCATTGGAAATAGTGGTGACAGGAGCGGAAGAATGCTTCGGCTTCATCGATGTGACAGTATGAGGCAGGGGAGATGTAACCGTCCAGAACGATAACCCCCTTAGCTTTTTCCAATAGATTGCTGTGAAATATTTCCCGTTTCTAACCCCCGGACTCTTTCTTTTACAGGTAAATGTTATTATATTTGTACTGTATGACTCAAATACAGTAAACATATGTTACTATCGAAGGAGATTGCCGTTTACCTTAACCTTGCGGCCTGCAAGCTCAAACGCTATACGTCGTTGATGATGAGGCAGAACAACATAGGTCTCACGCCCGAACAGTTCCTGCTCATAGACCTTTTGTGGAACCAGGGTCCGATGTCCCAGCAGAAGATTGCGGACCAGATGCAGAAGGACAAGAATTCCGTGACCAAGCTGGTGGATGCGCTGGAGAAGAAGGATCTGGTCGTGCGCAGCCGCGACACCAGGGACCGCCGCTCGAACATCATCGTTCTGACCGGCAAGGCGGAAACCCTCAAGAACGGGGCGAAGGAGGCAGGTATCTCGATGCTGGACAATATGTTGGACGGTATCGACGAGGAGGAGTTGAAATCTTTCCTTGCCACGCTCTCGAAAATGACGGGAAATATGTCGAAAAAGTATTAAATTTGTAGAATTCAAATATTATCAGGATATGTCACTCATCAAGTCAATTTCCGGCATCCGCGGCACCATAGGCGGTCCGCAGGGCGAAGGCCTTACGCCGGTAGATATCGTCAACTTCACCTATGCTTACTGCAAGTGCCTGCGTGAGCGCAAGCCCCAGCCCTACGGCGCGAAGTACAAGGTCGTCGTGGGCCGTGACGCACGACTCAGCGGCGAGATGGTCGAGCAGCTCGTCTGCGGCACCCTCATCGCCTGCGGGGTGGACGTGGTCAAGTGCGGCCTCGCCAGCACCCCCACCACCGAGCTCGCGGTGCGTTTTGCACACGCTGACGGCGGCATCATACTGACTGCCAGCCACAACCCGCGCCAGTGGAATGCGCTGAAGCTGCTCAATGAGAACGGGGAGTTCCTGACGGCAGCCGAAGGTGGAGCGATACTCGAGTGTGCAGAGAAAGGCGACTTCGATTTCGCTCCCGTTGACGAGCTGGGCCACATCGAGACCCACGACTATACGGACGAGCACATCGATTCCGTGCTCGCTCTCGAGGCGGTCGATGCCGAGGCAATCCGCAAGGCCGGCTTCAAGGTGGTCCTCGATTCCATCAACTCCGTTGGCGGCATCATTATGCCGAGGCTCCTCGAAAGGCTTGGTGTCGAGTGCGTTACGCTTAACGGCGAGCCCACCGGCGATTTTGCCCACAATCCGGAGCCGCTGCCCGCGAACCTGACTGAGCTCTGCTCTACCGTCGTGCGCGAGAAGGCCGACCTCGGCGTGAGTGTAGATCCCGACGTGGACCGTCTCGCCTTCATCTGCGAGAACGGTGAGCCTTTCGTCGAGGAGTACACCCTCGTCTCCGTGGCCGACTATCTGCTCGACGAGGCGGTGAAGAAGGGCGTGAAGCCGCTTGCAACCGTCTCCAACCTCAGCTCCAGCCGCGCCCTGCGTGACGTGACGGAAGCTCACGGAGGCGTCTATTACGCTGCCGCCGTCGGTGAGGTGAACGTGACCACGAAGATGCACGAAGTCGGCGCGCTCATTGGCGGAGAGGGCAACGGAGGCGTGATCTATCCTTCGTCCCACTGCGGCCGCGATGCGATGGTCGGCGTCGCCCTCTTCCTCAGCAACCTGGCCCACAAGGGCCTGAAAGCAAGTGAGTACAAGGCTACGCTGCCCCAGTACCATATCGCAAAGAACAGGATCGACCTCAGCGACAACAGCCTGATAGACAAGATACTCGAGGAGATGAAGAGGCACTTCGCCTCCGAGCACATCAACACCATCGACGGCGTGAAGATCGATTTCGAGTCGCGCCGCCAGTGGGTCCACCTCCGCAAGTCCAATACCGAACCGATAATCCGCATCTATTCCGAAGCGCAGACCGAAGCTGAGGCCCAGGCGCTCGCCGAGGAGGTTATCGCCATTGCGAAAGGCATCATAAACGCCTGAGTATGTTCAGTTTCCGGACCACTCCGATAGAGGACCAGCTCGACAGGTCGCTGCTTGACGGACCTGTCGGGGTGTTCTGTACCCAGAACTGCTGGGGCCCCAAGCGCGGCCGTTATCTCTACGACATCTTCCGCGAAAGGGGCAATCTCGCCGCGCTGATGATGCCGCGCGACTCGGAGCTCACACCGGATACGAACCATATCGACTTCGACGCGGCCGAGCTTGAGAATCTTTCCGCCATCGTGGTGGAGATCCAGGACGTGGGCTCGCGCTATTTCAACTACACGAGGGACGTGATGCGCCTGCTGAGTATGCGTGCACGCACCTTCGAGGGCCCTTCGATCTACATCGTCGACCATATCAACCCGGCCGGCAGGGTGGTCGAGGGCACCATCCCCGCCATCGAGTCCGACATCTGGACGCCACGTGTGGCCCATCGCCACGGCCTCACCCTCGGCGAGCTGTGCGTGCTCTACTGTGACGAGATCGGCGCGAAATTCCCGCTCCACGTCATTTCCGCGCACGTCTCTGATGTGGGCAAGGACCTGCTTCCCTGGACCATCGCCCCTTCGTCCGACATCCCGGGGATGTTCACCTGCGAGATGTATCCGGGCGGAGGCTTGTGGAACAACACCACAATCACCCCGGCAATCGGCACTGCCCGCCCGTACGAGTATTTCGGAGCTCCGTTCATCAAGACCGAGGATGTGCGTTTCCTGCCCACCCCGCAGGGCGTTATGATGCGCCCGTGCTCCTTCACGCCGGCGGCGGGCCGCTACAGCGGCGAGCGCTGCTTCGGCTATCAGATTATGCTCCAGCCCGGTGCACAGTACCATTCGCTGCTTCATACACTGATGCTGATGCGCCATTTCTCGGAGAAATACAGCCAGTTCGAAATGCTGCCGGAACTCTTCGTGAAGATTGCTGACCCCGTGATCGAGGAATACCTCCGCGGCAGGTTGAGTTTCGACGTTGTCCAGGAGCACGTCAAGACGGAGGAACAGAAATGGATGAGAAAGGCAAGGCGCTATCTTCTTTATGAGGATGCGCCATACAGAATCAAATAATTAGGAAGAAGATGGATACAGCCCTTTTGTCAAAAATGGTCACGGAGCTTGTTCTGGACCACAGCCAGGTGGGACTTCCCGGAATCGGGACGTTCTTCGCCGATGTCGTCCCGGCCAGTTTTTCCGATAGGGGGTATACCATCAATCCTCCCTACCGTCGTCTGACTTTCATCCCCGGGAAAGGGGAGGACGACCTTCTCATAGACCTGTACGCCAAGAGCAATTCCCTGAAGACCGAGACCGCAAAGGTCATTGTGAATGCTTATCTCGCTGACCTCCGGAAAGAACTCTCGGAGAAGAAGATAATCGAGCTCGAAGGGCTCGGAAGGTTGCGTGCGACGCGGCAGAATTCGTTTTTCTTTGTCGCCGACCCGGACCTGGACATCTTCCCGGAAGGCATAGGGCTCGAGTCAGTATCGCTCCGCACCAGGGACTGGGTGAAACCGTCAGCTGCAACGGTTGACGTCCCAGAATCTGTCCCGAAATCCGCCTTGGAAGCGCCCGAAGAAGGTGCCGCTGCAATTGATTGTCCGGTCCACTGCGGAGACCGTGCCACCCTCGGCAACGTAAGAGGGGGGACCCTTCAGGGTGGGGTCGGCGCAGCCGACGTCTCCGCAGTGGAGCCGGGCAACAGCAGCGGCAAAGATCTTGACAGTCCTGGCGACAACGTGGAAGCGGAGAACATTCAAGCTGCGGTTGATGTAGAGGAATCCGCGTATACCGTCGCTGCAATTGATGATCCGGTCCACCCTGGAGACCGTGCCACCCTCGGCAACGTAAGAGGGGGGACCCTTCAGGGTGGGGTCGACGCAGTCGACGTCTCCAGGGTGGAGCCGGACAGCAGCAGCGACGAGACCGTCGAGACAGGCAAACGCCGCAGATGGTGGTGGATCACCCCGCTGGCCGTCGTGGCCGTCCTCGCAATCGCCCTTGCCCTCTTCCTGATACTGGTCAAGGTCGCCCCGGACTTCATCGACTCGCTGCTTTATACACCTGAAGAACTTAGAATAATCAATTACTGATGACAGAACTCTTCTACCCGGCCGGACGTCACGCCCCTCTCATCAAGGGCGCGAAGGCATCGCGTGCCGCCGAGATGCTCCCTGTCATTGACCCTGACGGCCAGGTGATCGGCCAGGTGAACCGTTCGTTCTGCCATTCATCCGAGACCAGGCCGCTCCATCCCGTGGTCCATCTGTATATCCTGGGCCGCGACGGCCGCTTCTTCCTGCAGCAGCGCGGTTTCAGCAAGAACCTGTTCCCGGGAAAATGGGATTTCGCCGTCGGAGGCCACGTCAGCTACGGAGAATACCTGGAAGAGACACTCTTCCGCGAGGCGGAGGAAGAACTTTGCCTCCACGACTTCAGCCCGGCATTCCTGGAAAGCTACCGCTTCGACAGCCCTACGGAATCGGAACTCGTCGCGGTCTATGCCGTCGTGGGCTCCTTCGAGATGAGCCCCGTCGAGCCCGAACTTGCCGGCGGACGCTGGTGGACTGCAGAAGAGATAGAAAGCAATCTCGGCCACTCCGTGTTCACGCCATATTTCGAATACGAGTTCCCGCGCCTTAAGGAACGCATACTGTCGCTGCTATGAAAGAGCTCAGGAAGTTCATAAAGGACCAGCTGTCCGTCTGGCCTCTGGCCGCGGAAAATTTCCGTTCGCTGAAAAAGACCGACCAGCGCACGCTGAAGGCCGGAGGACTGGTAGTGCGCCTGCAGTTCAACCCCTGCCGCATCGCATCGACCACTGCGGAAACGGATGCCGCCACCCTGGCCGCACGCAACTGCTTCCTGTGTGAGGAATACCGCCCCGCCGAGCAGTTCCACATCAAGTTCGAGGGTCGGAAAGGGCGCCGCTACAACATCCAGCTGAACCCCTATCCGATTTTCCCCAACCATCTGGTCATAGCCCGCGACACCCATACACCTCAGGAGATCTGGCATAACCTCCCGGATATGCTCTCGTTCGTCGAGAGATATCCGGACTTCACCATATTCTATAATGGACCGTTCAGCGGAGCCTCCGCACCGGACCACCTCCATTTCCAGGCGTGCCCGCGACACCTGATGCCGCTCGAAAACGACGTGGACGCCTTTCTCGACAGAGCGGAAGCCATCCCTCTGGCCAGCCTCAGGGATGCGAGCATATATCATTATCCCCGCTACACGACAGGCATCTTCGCACTCAAGGCATCGACCTCCAAGTCGCTCTCGAAGCTGTTCTACAGGCTTCTCGAGTGTGCAGGCATCCCTGAAGGCGAAAGCGAGCCGAGGTTCAATCTCTTCTGTTACCGCAACGAAGAGGAGTTCCGCTGTTTCGTCGTGATGCGCTCGGCCCTCCGTTCCCACCATTATTATTCCACCGGCAGTGACCATCTGACGATGAGCCCGGGAGCTGCGGATATGGCGGGCGTGTGGATTGCTCCGCACAGGGATGACTTCGACAAGCTGGACGACGTGATGCTGGAGGAGATGCTCTCCGAGGTGTCGGTGAGCAGCGAAGAGCAGACACGTATCCTGCATCGGCTGACACGCGGCAATCCCAAGATCGATGTGGGGATAATGTCCGCAAAATCAATTAGTTTCGAGATCATTTCCGATGGCGCAGGACGCCAGAAGGTCAGCTGGAAAGACGGACGGATAGACTATAACGGAGTCCTTTACGATGAGCTGTATTTCGACGGGATAACGCGCTCCACGCTTTTCGCCGAGGCATCATTCATACTCTACGACGTAACGATAGGCATAGACTTCCACTGGCAGCGCAAGCGTGATCTCTCATACGCCGGCGCACTGAAATTCATAGTCGAGGGTGAGAACATCACCGCCATAAACCACATCGGAGTGGAGAATTATCTTCTCAGCGTCATCTCGTCCGAGATGAAGGCGGAAGCATCCCCGGAACTGCTGAAGGCGCACGCCGTCATCTCCAGGAGCTGGCTTCTCGCACGGGTGGAGGATTTCCGCTCCGGGAAGGGGCCCCACGCCAACTTCGTCGTGTGCGCCGATGACCACTGCCAGCGCTACCAGGGCCGCTCGATGGCGGCGGGCGATGCGGTAAAGGACGCTATCGACGAGACCTGGGGCCTCGTGCTCAAGAGCGACGGAACTCTCTGTGACACACGATATTCCAAGTGCTGCGGAGGACGCACGGAACTTTTCAGCACCTGCTGGGAAGGGGAGGACAAGCCATATCTCCGGAGTGTCCCCGACACCCCCGGCGCTTCGTCCGGACTCCATCCCGCCGACGCTTTCTGCAACTGCTCCGATGCCGCCGTGCTCTCGCAGGTGCTGAATGACTACGATATGGAAACACGGGACTTCTTCGAGTGGACGCAACGCTATGGACGTGAGGAACTTTCCGCTTTGCTGAAGGAACGTACCGGCATCGATTTCGGTGTCGTGGAGTCGCTAGAACCGCTCCATCGCGGCCCGTCGGGACGCATCGATTCTCTGAGGATCGACGGCAGCCTGCGCAGCGCTACCATCGGACGCGAGCTGGCGATACGGCGCGCCCTCAGCACCTCCCATCTCAAGAGTTCCGCATTCGACCTCTCCTGGGAGGGGGATGTGCTCACGATCCACGGCTACGGCTGGGGGCACGGTGTCGGCCTCTGCCAGATAGGAGCCGCTGTGATGGCCTCCAGGGGCTATTCTTACGAAGATATACTCGAACATTATTATCCCGGATCAAAACTTTCCGCTGCTTATGAAGACTGAAAGCCCCTGGTTCTGGATTCCGACGCTCTATTTCGTGGAGGGTCTGCCTTATTTCATCGTGAACACGATATCCGTCGTGATCTTCAAGGATCTGGGTATGCCCAACGGAACCCTCGCGCTGCTTACCAGTCTCATCGGCCTGCCCTGGGTCCTGAAGCCGCTCTGGAGTCCTTTCGTCGACATCTTCCGCAGCAAGCGCTGGTGGATACTCACGATGCAGCTGCTGATGGCGCTGAGTGTGGCGCTGACGGCAGTCTTCGTGCCACGTGCCGTTCCCGACGGCTCCGTGGGCGTATTCGTGCCTGCACTGATATTCTTCATCGTCACGGCCTTCGCTTCCGCCACCCACGACATTTCTGCGGACGGGTTCTATATGATCGCACTTGACAACAAGCGCCAGTCCGCTTTCGTCGGCATCAGGAACACCTTCTACCGCATTGCGATGGTCTTCGGCCAGGGCGTCATCGTCGTATTGGCAGGACTGCTGCAGAAGCGTTTCGGGAGCGTGCCGAAGGCGTGGACGGTCACCCTTCTCGCCACTTCCGGCCTGCTTGCCATCCTGGTGCTGCTTCATTCCTTCACGCTGCCTTCTCCGGAGGGCGGCCGGGACCGCGGTGACAGGAGCGTATCCCTGATACTGAAGGAGTTTGCGGACACCTTCGTTTCATTCTTCACCAAGCCGGGAATACTCGGTGCGGTTCTCTTTATGTTGCTTTACCGTCTTCCGGAGGCCTTTTCCGTGAAGATGCTATATCCTTTCTTCAGCGATCCCGTCCCGGCCGGAGGGCTGGGACTCGACAAGGAGGCTTTCGGGCTGGTCTATGGCACTTTCGGTGTCGTGGCGCTGCTCGCCGGGGGCATACACGGCGAGGTGAACATTGCGCGCAGGGGACTTTCCCGCTGTCTGCTGCCTATGGCGCTTGCGCTTGCGCTGCCTTGCGGAGTGTATCTCTATATGAGCCTGGCGCAGCCTTCATCCCTTTGGCTGATAGGTGCTTGTGTCGTCGCTGACCAGTTCGGCTACGGCTATGGCTTTACGGCTTATACGGTGGGTATGATGCGCTTTGCCGATGGTCCGCTGAAGACCTCCCACTATGCTTTGTGTACAGGATTCATGGCGCTCAGTATGATGCTGCCCGGTCTGGTGGCCGGTTATCTGCAGCAGTGGCTGGGCTACCGTGGCTTTTTTATAATGGTGATGATATGCTGTATCCCGACTGTCTGCGTCGCGCTCTCTGCACGGCGGCGCTTCTGATTTTTTCGTTGCCGGGTGTTTCGGCTACGGATGGAACGGCATCCACGGCTTCAGTGGCTGCCGTGAGTGGAACGTCGTCTCCGGCTGCCGTGGTCAAACCCGGCATCGAGGTCCTGCGCGACAGGGGCTTCGACTGCCTTGCGGGCAAGCGTGTCGGACTTGTGACCAATCCCAGCGGGGTGGACTCACAGCTCCGCTCCACTGTCGATATCCTAAATGATGACCCTCGCGTCAATCTGGTGGCGCTTTTCGCTCCCGAGCACGGCATACGCGGGGATGTCTATGCCGGCGGCAAGGTCGACGGTGGCTCGGACAAGGCTACGGGGCTTCCCGTCCATTCCCTGTATGGCGCGACCCGTGAGCCGACGGCGCAGATGCTCGAGGGGCTGGATGTGGTCGTTTATGATATTCAGGACGTCGGAACGCGCTCATATACCTTCATCAGCACCCTTGGACTCGTGATGCGCGCCTGTGCGCAGAAGGGGGTTCCCGTGGTGGTCCTGGATCGCCCGAACCCTCTCGGAGGCAACAAGGTCGAAGGACCTCTGGTAAGGGACGGCTTCCACTCCTTCGTCGGACAGTACAAGATTCCGTACGTGTACGGACTGACGGTCGGAGAACTGGCCCGTCTTATCAACGAAGAGGGCCTGAACCGCGGCCAGCTTGGCAATCAGAAAGCCGTGAAAATCGACAAAGTGACCTGGAACTATAAAGAACGTCTCGTGTTCACCTCAGACATGGACGCGTTCCAAGACGCCATGCTCGACCTTGACGGCGGTTCCTTCAAGCTGTGGTGCTACTTTTCAAAGAATCGCAATGAACACTGCTTCGCGCTGTCGAGCCGCGACGCGGAAACGTGGGGGATCAAGAGGGACGCCTACAGCAGGGCGATGAAGGTTCTCCAAGAGAAGGGTTATCTCGAATGCATCGACAAGGGAAAGGATTGGTGGGAGTTCCATCAGAGGCCGAAGGCTTGCGGGGATTCCGGCATAGCGGACGGCATG
>JAKSKA010000041.1 GCA_024401915.1 Bacteroidales bacterium | reverse complement strand
AATTGGGTTACTTTGAGAGACTTGCCGTTTTCGGTGACCTCGATGTTCCAGTTCTTGTCCCAGTCCCACACGTTAAGCAGGACCTCGTTGGAACTGCTGGCCTTGTTGTAGCCGCCGTATTTGGACAGGGTCGATTCAAGCTTCGCAGCATTGTTGACACCCGCCGAGGAAACGCAGATGCTGTTGCGGTCATAAGCGCGGAACTGGTAGTCCACATCGTGGCCAGTGCCCTTGAACACGGATGAAACCAGTTTCTTCCCGTCGTAGTTCATTATGCGGTAACCTCCCGGGGAACCGTCCCTCGCAATGTTGACGGCCGGGTCGTAATAGCCGCACCACCACCAGCAGGCGCACACGGAGCCGCTGTTGAATTCCCGTATTCGGCCTTTGTCCACATTCCAGATGTTGTGGGAGTGACCTGTAAGGAAGGTCACGTCGCTGAAACCGTCGAAGCAGGCCGTGAATGTTCCTGCATCCGCCAACGCACTGGCGCCGTCCTTGTCGTACAACGGCGAATGCATTATGGCTACCACAGGTGTGGCCTTGTCCACATATGCAAGGTCCTTCTTGAGCCAGGCAAGACAGTCAGCGCAGACCTTGGTGTCATACTTGCGGTCATCCGATGTTCCTCCGGTGCTGTTCCTGCAATAGATGTTGTCCAGCATCACATAGTGTATCTGGCCGATGTTGAATGAGTAGTAGTTCGGGCCGAGCGTGTTGCGATAAGCGCCGGCAGTGTCCCAGTCCACTGCGTCCCATCCCTTCACGCTGCCGTTGACGGACGTCTTCATATTGTGGTCGTGGTTGCCTATGGCGTGGAATATAGTAAGCCCCTTGATGCCTGCATTGATGTCGGCGAGGTAGTTGTTGAAGTAATAGTTGTTGCTGTACCAGTACTGGTCCCAGGTCATATCCCCGAGGGTAAGGGCATAGATGTTTTCACTGCTGTGTTCCGAAAGATAATTCGAAACGTCGGCCGTGAAGGACGGGAATTCCCGGTCTCCATACCGGTTGGCAAGGTGCATATCACCGAACACGAGCATCGTATGCTTTGTCTGGTCCTTGTCACGGAAAAGTTCGAAATTACGTTTCTCCGCCGTTGAGGCATTCTTGGTGAGATTCTGGTAGAACTGGGCCTGTACGCCGATGTTGGAGGTGCAGTAGCCTGAAGGGATGGAAATCCACACCAGTTTGTTCTTCTTCTCCGATTCGAGTGCATAGGCGCCGGTATCGTCAGTCGTAGTGACAAGGTATCCGTCAGTGACCACGACTCCCGGGATTCCCACGCCGCCGCACTGTACCCTGCCGTACACGTTCCCGTCCGGCTCCACGATTGGTTTGTCAGGGTCGGGCTTTACGATTGGCTCGTCCGGAACCTTCGTATTGCAGGAAGCCAGCAGGAATGCTGAAACAACGGCAAGCTGGACTGTTGAAATTATAGAGAGATGTTTCGGCATATTGATATGAATTATCGGTAAATGTAAAGATATGTTATCTTGCTATATTCCACAATGCGACACCGGTCGCACATTCGCAAACGCACACAAATATATTCGTTTTTTCACATTACCACTGCGCTGATTTTCACTTGCAGGGAAAGTAGCCTGTAAATTAATTTCTTTATCTTTGTGCCGCTTCTGTAAGGATACTCGCATATGAAAAAACTGATAACCCTGTATGTTTTCTTCTTCGTCGCCGCTTTTGCAACCGCAGCCACTCCCGACGGACCACGCACTTCCGATGCCGAGTTCTTCGAAGCCCTGAACCTGAATTACCCCGGACTCGAAGCTGTAAAGGCCGATGTCGTGGGCGGAAACATTGAGGCTGCGAAAACCGATTTCGTGAAATACCTCAAGACACGCACGAACGTAAGGTGGTTCTTCGACTGGAGAACTTTCGGAACCCCCCAAGCTAAAAAGCAGAAATACAACAAGAAAAACGCCGATGAGTTCGCAAAGAACAACCTCGTCAGCTGCAATGTGTGGCATCAGTTCGACGGGAGGGTCGACTGGTCGGCCAATCCGACTGAACTGAAATACAACGAATGGACCTGGCAACTCAGCCGCCATCCTTTCTGGGTCGAACTCGGAAAAGCCTACTGGGCTACCGGAGATGAGAAATATGCCAGGGCATTCGTCAATCAGTTGCAGAGCTGGGTAGAGGACAATCCCGTTCCTACAAAGGTAGCCAACGTACCCGGATCACGCTGGAGAACCATCGAGTCCGGTATCCGTACGTCCGGAAGCTGGCCGACTTCCTTCTTCTATTTCCTTCCTTCCCCGTCCTTTGACGACTATTCCGTCATTTTGATGGTCAAGTCCTTCTATGAACACGCAAAGTATCTTAAAGCGTTTCCCAGCAAAAACAACTGGCTGACTATGGAGATGGATGGTCTCTTCCATATCGGAACGATATTCCCCGAGTTCAAGGAAGCCCGCGAGTGGCAGGACTATGCCGCCGAAAAACTCTACGAAGAGGAAAGGATTCAGTTTTATCCCGACGGATCCCAGAAGGAACTGGCTCCCGGCTACCATTTTGTCTCGGTCAATAATATTATGAAAATATTCAAGATCGCCAGGATAAACGGTTACAGGCTCCCCGACGATTTTGTGGAACGTCTCCAGGTCACCTTCGAGTATGGCCAGAAGATAATGGCACCATCCGGATATATGCCGGGAGTCAACGATTCTTCGTTCGAAGATGCGCGCGTCTATCTGAAATCCGCCTGCGGTATTTTCCCCGAGCGCAAGGATTTCCTATATAGTGCTACGGACGGCAAGAATGGTATCGAACCTTCCTACAAGTCGCTTTGGATGCCCTGGGCAGGATGGTATGTGATGCGCTCTGGCTGGGATTCGGAGAAAGACCTCTATGCCTTCTTCGAAGTTGGCCCCTATAGTGAAGGTCACAGTCACGAAGACAAGCTTTCCTTTATAGTAGAAGCATACGGTAACAGAGTGGCAACCGAAGGCGGCACCTATGCGTACGATACTTCCCAGTGGCGCAAGTATGTTCTCTCCGCACGCGCACACAACGTTTCGCGCGTCGATGGGAAGGACCAGTCCCGCGGAACCATCGACCGGAAATCCGACCCTTCCATCCGCACAAGCTTTGCTCCAATGACAAACCGCTTCGTCAATACCGATGAGTGCGTCTTCGGAGAAGGCTGGTATACAGAGGGCTTCGGCGAGCAGAACGACAAGACCGTATCGCAGTACCGCGCAATGGCATTCGTCGATTCCCGTTACTGGATCCTTCTCGATGTATTCACCCCTTCCGACAGCAAGGTCCACGAGTACGAATCTTTCTTCCATTTCAATACGCCGGAATACAGCGTGATGAAGAAATTCGTCGGGGTGGAGAGTGCCGACCCCGAAAAAGCCAACGTGGCCATAGTCAGACTTGATTCCAAGGCGAAGGGTCTGAAAGTCGTCTGCGGACAGGAGACACCCGAGGTCCAGGGCTGGATTCCCGCAGGAAAGAAGGTGAACGTCTATTACTGCAACCCCGTCGCGACTCCTACCTTCAGCCGCAAGGGAGTCGGAGAAGTAATCGATCCGTATATAATTATCCCCATCCGCAAGGGCGGGAGCGTGGGTCTCAGGAAAATCAAGGCGGTCAGCCCCAAAGAATATGTCATCTCATTTACAGACGGCAGGACTGACCGTATCGCCTTCTCCCTTGAAAACGGCGCACTCATAGCCTTCAGTATCAATGGTAAAAACGTTCTGTAGGATTAATATCTGATTATATTATCATTTTATGGTTATCATTTAATGGTAATTTTATATTCTTTTTCTATCTTTGCTCTTGTTGTAAAAACAATTGAGAAATGAGAAACCCATTTATCACCAGCGGATATGCTGGTAACGAGTACTTCTGCGACAGGAAGCAGGAAACCGATGATATTCGCTCGCTATTGGTTAATGAAAACAATATCGCCATCATATCGCCGAGAAGGATAGGAAAAACCGAACTGATCAATCACGTTTTTGACTGCGACGAGTTTCAAAGGAAGTACTATTGCTTTCTTGTTGACATCTACGCAACTCAGTCTGTCAGTGATTTAGTGAATATGCTCGGGAAGGCGGTACTGGAGGAGCTCAAGCCGAAGGGAAGAAATGTTTGGGAGAAGTTCGTAACAGCGCTCAGCTCAATTCGTTCCGAAATAACGTTTGATATCAATGGCCTGCCATCATGGAGTGTAGGCCTTGGGGAAATCAGGAATCCAATGGCAACCCTGGATGAAATCTTCCGCTACCTGCAAGGAGCGGATCGCCCCTGCATTGTTGCTATCGATGAGTTCCAGCAAATCACGAAATATGGAGATGCTACCATGGAAGCTACGCTCCGCACTTATGTCCAGAAGACGACAAATGCCCATTTCATCTTCGCCGGCAGCCATAGACACCTTATGAATGGGATGTTCACATCTCCGTCACGACCGTTTTATCAATCAGTCACCATCATTAATCTCAAGCCATTGAAAATTGATAAATATCTAAGTTTCGCAAATAATAAATTCGAGGAGGGGGGCAAACATTTTGATTCTGCTGTTATGGAAGATTTGTATAGCAGATTCGATGGCGTGACAAGTTATATCCACAGGATTCTGAATATCCTGTATTCAAGAACAGACAATGGGCAAACTTGCTCGATAGACCTGGTGGAGCCGGCAATTGATTTTGTCATACGTCTCTCTTCAGACACATACGAGTCTCTGTTTTATCAGATGCCGCAGAAACAAAGGTCAGTATTTCTTGCGATTGCATCCGAGGGAAAGGCTACTGAAGTTATGAGTGGCTCCTTTGTTAAAAAACACTCCCTCGTATCGGCTAGCAGCGTATCTTCAGCTTTAAAGGGGCTTCTTGACAAGGATTTTGTCACGAACGATAATGGGGTGTATTCGGTGTACGATAAACTATTCCAAATCTGGTTATCAAAACGAGGTTTAATCTGACAAATTGCGCTGATACACTTCTTCAGAACCTCACCTGCAGGGAAGTACAGACCGCGCCGCTGAGCGGGTCGTAGGCGGGAGAGAGGCTGAAGGCAAGGTCCCTGGAACCGCCGATGCCGAAGAGTTTGTGGACAGGTTCGAGTGTCCAGTACCCGATGTTGGCGCAAAGGATTCCGAGGCCGGCGCCGGCAAGCGTATCCCACCAGAAATGACGATGGTGGTACACCCTCAGGGCCGCGACGCTCGTTGCAACCCCGTAGGCCGCCAGGCCCCAGCCGAGGCCGTATTCGTGGCGCACTATCTCTGCGCCGAGAAAGGCCGTTGCAGTATGGCCGCTGGGAAAGGAATTGTCAGTGGTGCCATCCGGACGCATCTCGTGCGTCGTTACTTTCAGAAGCTGGTTAATGGCGAAAGTCGAAACCGCGCCGACGCCGGTAACGATGAAACGGTCGAGGGTGTTGTTGCGGCTCTCCACACCGCACCATCCCAGCGACAACCCGGCCGCGATGGGAACATACTGCAGATAATAATCGGGCAGCGCCATTTCGTTGACCTGCGCGCGCAGCGGCCTGAAAGCAGGGACCAGACAAAGGACTATAAGAAATATGCGTTTCATACCTACGAACCGATTACAAGAAGCGCCATTCCGGCAAGGAGTATCGAAAGGGACAGGGACTTGGAGCGCAGGTGCTTCTCCTTGAACAGCAGCGCACCGAGCACGAAGGTTACGATGACGGAACATCTGCGCACGAGCGAGATGACGGAAAGCAGGGACCCGGGCTGCTTGAGCGCAAAGAAATAGAGGCAGTCGGAAACTGTGATCACCACGGCGATGACGAGCAGCATCCAATCCCAATGGAAGCGGCCCGGATCCAGGGCGGCGACCTTGTGACGCCGCAGGACGAGCACGAAAGCCAAGGTCAGCGCGAGCAGCAGGGTGATGTAGAAATTCGCCCAGCACTGGACCAGGAGCGGCTCCATCGTCCTGATTATCATCTTGTCATACAGGGCGCTGGCCACTCCGCTGAGAACCGCCACACCCATAGCCCAGACACCTCTGTTGCGGCGGAAGGAGATTCCCTCCTTCTGGCTGCTCCTGCTCAGCAGGACTATGCTGAGGAGTGCGAGCGCAACGCCTCCCCACTGCCACAGATTGAGCTTCTCCCCGAACATCACGATGGAAAGGACCACCACGAAGAACGGCCTCGAAGCCTTGATGGTGCTGCAGGTCGTGACGGGCAGATGCTTCAGTCCGATAAGTCCGGACACCCAGGAAGTCGTCACGAAGAACGCCTTCAGCAGCAGCGACAGATGGTCGTGGAGCGTCGCGGGACGGAAAAATGGAATAAGGAATATGGTGGACAGGGTCGTGGCGCACAGCAGCACGTATAGCACGCCGTTGCGCAACACCGCCCTCTTCTTCGCCACGTCATACACGCCAAGCAGACAGGCGGAAATCACTGACATCCAGATCCACATACGCTACTGCTCCCAAATGAAAATCTTGTCCCCGCGTCTCAGGCGGCCGTCCGGAAGTTCTCCGGGACCGAAGCCGATGGAGCAATGGACGCCCTTCGGCGTCTCATCCACGGACTCGAGTTCGACCCGCATATCGCGGACCGTGAACTCCACCACGCCGGTCGTGGGTCCGATGACCATAAGTTCCTGCCCCACCTTGATGGGACGCGTCTCGACGGCGATCTCGGCTGCGCTGACCCGGTCGAACCAGTTGGTGACCTTCCCGACATAGACCTTGTGTCTGGTGGCCTGGGAGCCATATACATTGCTCCACTCGCCAAGGAATGCGCCCTGGTAATAGCCGTCCCAGAAGCCGCGGTTGAACACGGTCGCGAGCCTGTCCTTCAGACCGGCGGCGAGCTCGGGGGTATATGTGCCGTCGCACACGGCGTCGGCTGCCTTCCTGTAGCACTCGGCGCACATCTTGACATACTCTGCGCTGCGTGCCCGTCCCTCGATCTTGAAGACCCTCACACCGCTCTTTATTATGCGGTCCATGAATTCTATGGTGCAGAGGTCCTTGGGGGACATTATATACTTGTTGTCTATATCCAGGCTGTTGCCTGTCTCGATATCGGTGACATTGTAGCCCCTGCGGCAGACCTGGAAGCAGGCGCCGCGGTTGGCCGACGAGCCATAGGTGTGGAGGCTGAGATAGCACTTGCCGCTGACGGCCATACACAGGGCGCCGTGGGCGAACATCTCTATGCGCACCGGCTTTCCGGAAGGGCCGCAGATGTTGCGTTCGAGTATGGCGTCGTGGATGTCGCTGACCTGGTCGAGATTGAGCTCGCGGGCGAGCACCACCACGTCCGCGAAATTGGCGTAGAAAGCCAGGGCCTCGACGTTGGAGACGTTCAGCTGGGTGGAGATATGGACTTCCAGACCTATCGAGCGGCAATAATTGATGGCGGCCATATCGGGGGCGATGATGGCGTCGACCCCGGCAGCCTTCGCGGCATCGAGGGCCTCGTGCATAGGCTCGATATCTTCCGGATACAGGCAGATGTTGAGGGTCATATAGCTCTTCACCCCCGCCTCGCGGCATATCCTCACGACCTCCCCAAGGTCTTCGGGCTGGAAATTATTTGCGGAATGGGAACGCATATTGAGACGTCCCACGCCGAAATACACCGAATCCGCACCGCCCTGAATTGCAGCCCGCAGGCATTCGAAATTGCCTGCGGGCGCCATTATCTCCAATTCCTTCCTATCCATTGTTGTCCTTTAACCAAGCGGCCATCGACCGCAAAGCCTTGCCCCTGTGGGAAATCTCGTTTTTTGTCTCTTCCGGAAGCTCCGCCACGGTCCTGTCGCTGTAGTCATCCGCTATGAACACCGGATCGTAACCGAAACCGCCGCAACCGGCCTTGCTGCCGGCGATGCGGCCCTCCATCGTGCCCGGGAAGACGTGTGTAGAGCCGTCGGCGAGAATGAGTGTGACCACGCTGCGGAAGCGCGCCGTGCGGTCGGAAATCCCTGACAGCTTTTTCAGAAGCAGGTCCATATTTGCATCGAAATTGTGGGTGTATTCGGCTTCGGTGACGTCGCGCCCCTCTTCCAGGGCCGCAAGATAAGCATAGCGGGCGGTATAGACGCCCGGCTCGCCGCCGAGTGCATCGACCTCCAGACCCGTATCGTCGGCGAAGCAGGCAAGACCGCACTGCCCGAAGATGCAGGATGCTTTCTGGAGGGAGTTCTCCTCAAGTGTGCTTCCCGTCTCGGGGATGTCGCTCGAAAGGCCGATGTCCTCGGGCCTCACAAGTTCGAACCCGGGCCCCAGGATCTCCTGGGCCTCACGAAGTTTATGGATATTGCCTGTCGCAAATACTATTTTCATTTCGCTCTACCTATAAGTTGTTCTGCAAAACGTTTCAGCCCTTCATAATCCTCTTCCGGGAGTCCGAGGCATCTTACGGCATCCAGCGCACTTTCGCTGAAACGCACGATCTCCGCCCTGGCATCGTCAGCCACTCCAAGACGGTCGTAGATCGCTTTCACGGAAGCAATCTTCTCCTTCTTCTCCTCAGAGGTGGATGCGGGAGCCTCGAAGGCCTTGAGGAAGGCTTCGGGGTCGGATGTCTTCTCGAGCGCCCTGACCGTCAGCCAGCTCTTCTTCTCATTCAGGATATCGCCGCCTATGGGCTTGCCGAACACCTTCTCGTCGCCATAGGCATCGAGATAGTCGTCCGCCACCTGGAAAGCCATACCGAGCTCGTAGCCATAACGGTACAGAGCCTCGCACGCCTTGTCGGAAGCGCCTGCGATGAGGGCGCCCATCTTGGCGGAGCACGCTATGAGGACGGCCGTTTTCAGCCCTATCATCATATCGTAGTCCTCTATGGTCACCTTGCTGCGCGTCTCGAATTCCATATCGTACTGCTGGCCGTCGCAGACCTGCGCGCCCGTGGTGGAAAAGAGGTCCAGGACCTTGTCACGCACATTCTCCGGAGCTTGGGCCATACGCTTGTATGCATCTATGAGCATCACGTCGCCGCTCAGGATCGCTGTCACCTCGTTCCACTTCTTCCATACCGTCTCGCAGCCGCGGCGCAAGGGGGACTTGTCCATAATGTCGTCGTGGATGAGGGTGAAGGTATGGAAGACCTCAAGGCCGGCTGCAGGCCCGAGTATCCCGGGCCCGAGCTCATCCTTGAAGAGCGAATGGCTTATCAGACACAACCTGGGCCGTATGCGCTTGCCTCCGATCGAGATCATATATCTCAGGGGATCGTAGAGGCCTGCGGGCTCACGGGTGAATTCGATATTGTCGAAGAGTTCCCTTATGCTTGTGTCAAGTCCTGTATCGCTGATCATATCCTATTCCCAACTTGTTGCCGACGTCGTATCCCAGAAGACGAGCCTGCCGTCCGTAACTGCCTGCTTTGCAGCCGCTACCTGATTGTCCGTGCCGTTGTTCTTGACGAGGAAGTCCGAGAAGGTCTCCGCCGTGGGATAGGTGAAGCTGGTGTCCGAGCAGCCCTTGTAGGCGCCGCCAACGGCAACGTTGCTTATCTTGCTCCAGTCCAGACCGGCAGCCTGGGCGGCGAAAAGACCATAGGCCCTGGCCGTGGAGGATGCGCCGCTCCTCGCATTGATCTTGCAATACTCGATGGTGGGGCTGGTTGCGGCACCGCTCGAGCACATCT
>JAKSKA010000040.1 GCA_024401915.1 Bacteroidales bacterium | reverse complement strand
GTCTTCCTTCCCGCTGCGGGCTACCGCCGTAGTTCCGATGTCAGCCTTGTCGGCGGCAACGGCTACTATTGGTCATCTACCGCCTTCGATAGCGTCAGCACGTACTACTTGTACTTCGATAGCGACGGTGCCTACCCTAATGACGGCTACACCACCCGCAACGACGGCTACAGTGTACGCCTCGTGACAGAGGTCAAGTGACATTCTTGCAATCAAACTAATAAAATCAAGTCGTGGTCTCTGCCAAACAGCAGGGACCACTTCGTATTTGTAGGCACCGAGGCCTCTACGTCGACCTGGAGGAACTTACTTTTGAAGATATATTTTTTATATATTTGCACCAAGAAGGCGAATGAAAAGCGTTGTCCTCATATTTACAGTCCTGCTGTCCTTCATTTTCAGTGAAGGCAGGATAGATAATGCTTGCGTAGTTCAGTGCTCCTACAAGGAAGCGGCAGACACCAAGGCTGACTTCAATGATGTTGCTCTCCTTCCTGCCGGGACGATGACGATTTCCGGCAACGGCAACAGTTTCGCTCCATCATTCCGCTCATCCAATTCAGGCAGGCGCGTACAACCCTCTACAAAGTCCTCCTTCCGGCTCATCAAGGCCGGCAAAATCTTCGACAGAAACAATTTCCATACATTCCTGACTGTCATTCTTCAGTTCCAGTCCGGAATACGTTCGAACAGTCGATACATCCACTCGATCTGTCAGCTGTTGATTTAGCCGATTTCCGTCTCCAATCAAAGCAAATATCTCATCGTATTACGTCCTCAGGGGATGCAACGGCTCTCATTTTCAACCGTAGCAGGCTTCTGTTAACCGGACAGGCCGATGGGAACAACTCTGTTCACAAAACTATAATACTGAAAATCAAATGGAAATCAATTTCAAGAAGGTCCATACCGCAAAGGACCTCACAATATCAACAATAGTCCTGTTAGCCGGGACAGGTCTCTTCTTTGTCAACAAAGGGCTTGGTGTCACCATAGCCGCATTTGGACTTGCAATGTTTTTCCTATATAAAGACGGCTACAGGATAGAAGGAAGCGGCGTTGTCCTTCAGAAGAAGTCGGAAGACCTTTGCAAATGCTGCAAGCCGTCCATAATCGATTACCTTAACGGAGAGGACATTACGCCTCAGATCGAGAAAGGGAACGAGGGCGGCAGCGTCCGTCTGGATGTTTATTACAACACGGCTGCAGGTATTGCCTATGCGCAACTGTATAGCTTCCGCAACTATACCTATGAGCCTGAGACGGAGGTCATCGAACTCCATTTCCCAAAAGCCGACAAACTGATTTCACAACTCTGACAAAATGAATTTATTGCTGATAGTCGGAGCCCTGATCATTTTCACCTGCATTTTCCTTAACAAGGTCTCAAGCAGGCTGGGCATACCCGTATTGCTCCTATTTATCTTGCTCGGCGTACTGCTGGGATGGCAGGATGAAGTGTCACTCGACGTAACGGAACGTGCCGGCGACATCTGCACCGTCGCCCTGATCTTCATAATGTTCTACGGAGGATTCGGCACAAACTGGAAGTCCGCAAGACCCGTGGCGGTCGAATCCGGGCTTCTGGCCACCGTCGGTGTGGCGCTGACTGCCGCCATTGTCGGCACATTCTGCCATTTCGCGCTGGGCTGGGGCTGGGTGGAAGGAATGATAATGGGCTCCGTCATCAGCTCCACTGATGCCGCCACCGTGTTCTCCATCCTAAGGACCCGGAAGATGGGTCTGAAGAACAATACCGCACCGATGCTGGAACTCGAGAGCGGTTCCAATGACCCCTGCTCGTATATGCTTACGGCAGTGATGCTCTCCGTCCTGGCAGGCTCCGCCTCCGGAGGACAGGTCGTGTGGATGATCTTCTCGCAACTGGTTTTCGGCGCCCTCGGGGGCATCCTCATCGCGCAAGGTGCAGCCTTTATACTGAGGCGGTTCACCCTGCCGAAGGGGTTCGATATGATGTTCATCGTGGCGGTGGCGGTGTTCGGTTACGCTTTCCCGGCGCTGATAGGCGGTAACGGCTACCTCAGCGTGTACATCATCGGCATCATCCTCGGCAACTATGAATTCAAGGGCCGCAAAGCGCTGGTGCTGTTCTTCGACGGAGTCACCACCTTCGTGCAGATACTGATATTCTTCATATTGGGATATATCGCACACCCGACAAACCTGCCCCATGTCCTGCTGCCCGCTGTAATAATCTTCCTTTTCATATCGTTTGTGGCACGCCCGATCGCCGTATCTTCCATCCTGGTGCCGTTCAGGAAGTACCCGATAAGGCAGATCGGACTCGTTTCATTCGTCGGGCTGAGGGGAGCGGCCTCGATCGTGTTTGCAATAATGACGCTGACGTCAGGGATGCCATTGGAGAATGACATCTTCGACATCGTGTTCTGCATTGTGCTGATCTCGATAGCCATTCAGGGCTCGCTTATCCCGGGCGCCGCGAAAGTGTTCAGGATGAATGATGACAATGCCGACGTGATGAGGACCTTCTCAGACTTTAACGAACATTGCGAGTTGTCGTTCGGCAAAGTAAGGATACCGGAGGGCGGCACCTGGGATAATTCTCTGGTAAAAGACCTTGTGCTTCCAGAGGAGGTCAAGCTCCTGATGGTGTTCAGGGACGGACAGAAGATTATCACAAAGGGCAACACCCGTCTTCTGGCTGGCGATGAAGTCGTGTTCTGCGCCAAATCCTATAACAATGCGACAGTCGCGGACATCCGTGAGCACCCGCTCTCGAAGAACAGTTCCTGGATAGGAAAACGGATCAAGGATTACCCGGACAAGGACGGCTCGCACATAGTGATGATCCGCCGTGGGGACGAGCAGATAATCCCGGACGGAAACACCATCCTCAGCGCAGGAGATATACTCTACATACTCAATTGAGATAAGGTGGTTTTGAGAACTTTTTCATATATTTGTAATATACCATTCATATGAAAAAAACTCTCATTTTACTTTCTGCAATCTGCATATCCCTGCAGGTTCTGGCGCAGCCGGCACCCGGCTCCTTTCAACAGACGTGGACAAAGGGCCCGCAGTGGCTCGAGAATGCCGTCATATACCAGATCTATCCCTCGTCTTACAAGGATTCTGACGGCAACGGCATAGGCGACATCCCCGGTGTTCTGTCAAAGATCGACTATATTGAATCCCTTGGTATCAAAGTCATCTGGTTCAACCCCCTGTTCGTATCCGGATGGATCGATGGCGGGTATGACGTGAAGGACTACTATAAGGTGGACCCCCGCTTCGGCACCAACAGCGATATGGTGAAGCTCATTGACGAGTGCCACAGGCGCGGTATCAAGGTGTTCCTGGACCTTGTCCCCGGCCACACTTCGATGGACCATCCCTGGTTCAGGCAGTCGATGGAGGCTGATGCCAACCAGCAATACAGCGACTATTATATATGGAGCGACCGTCTTCCCGACGAGAAGGCCGAGAAGGAGCTGGAGAAGATGATGAAGCAGGGAGATATCTGGCAGAACACCACAGGAAAGTGGATGGACGCGTCATATCTCAAGGATGCCGGGAGGGCGAAATTCTATATGAAGAATTTCTATGCCTGCCAGCCTTCGCTGAACTTCGGCTTCGCAAATCCCAACCCTGCCAATCCCTGGGAGCAGGGAGTGGACGATCCCGGTCCCAAAGCCGTGAAGCAGGAGATGAAGGACATCATCTCCTTCTGGTTCAACAAGGGAGTGGACGGCTTCCGCGTGGATATGGCCAACAGCCTTATCAAAAAAGACAAGGACAAGAAAGGGATACTTGCTTTCTGGCGTGAAATCCGCTCCTGGATGGATAGCGAGTTCCCCGACCACGTGCTTATGGCTGAATGGGGAGACCCGAAATACTGCCTTGCTGCAGGTTTCAACGTGGATATGTACCTCAACGCCGCCGGCAGGAGCAACACCGTACGCAAGATGTATTTCGACCACAAGCACCAGGCAGACGGGGGCTGTTATTTCTCGCTTGACGGATGCCGGCCCAGCCTGAAAGACCTTTATGGCAATCCCTGGACAGAAGACAAGATCGATGCTGGCATAAGCGCTGCCGGTGCGCTGAAAAAGTACTATGATTATTATGGCGACGCCATCGAATGGACGAAGGATATGGGCTATTTCGCTTCCATCACCGGCAACCACGACCACCTGCGTTTCAACACCGGCGTCCGCAATGATCCCGCCCAGTTGAAAGTTGCGATGGCGTGGATTCTGACCCAGCAGCTGCCCATCCTTTACTATGGTGACGAAATTGGCATCCGCAGCCTCGCGGACCTTCCCAACTTAGAGGGAGCCAACCATAACGGCAAGGAGCGCGCGGGCGGACGTTCACCGATGCAGTGGGACGGCAGCGCCAACGCCGGCTTCAGCTCCTGCGCTCCGGAAAAGCTGTATCTTCCCGTCTGCCCCGAGTGGACGCCGGCCACATCCTATCCCCTCTATCTCAAATGGAAGGAGGAAGGGTGCAAGAATCCGACTGCAAAAGGAGCCATTACCGTCGAGTCCCAGGACAACGATCCCGAATCGCTGCTGAACTGGACCCGTGCGCTCATTTCCCTGCGCAAGGAACACAAGGCGTTCTGGGGCAGCAGCAAGTGGACTCCGATTTTCAATGAGGCACAACCTTATCCTATGGTGTACACCCGCAGCGACGGCAGCGACACCTTCCTTGTGGCCCTGAACCCCACCGGTGCGAAGAGGACGGTCACCATCCCGTCCCAGACCGGGCTCAAGGCCGGCAAGCCGCTCATCCCGGTGATGATGTCCGGCAAGGGTACGTACAAAGTGACCGCCAAGGGCGACGTAATTGTTCTGCAGCCAACGTCGGCTTTGATCGTCAAGGTGAAGTGAGTTCAGGAATATGGGAAAATTCAAATGGATAGGGGGGCTGCTCGGATGGGCGGCCGGAGGACCGATCGGGGCTCTGCTGGGCGTGCTGATCGGGTCGATGTTCGAATCCCGCATCGATGTCCTTGTGTCGGCAGGCGGTCAGTATGCCGGCCAGGGCAGGACTGGAGGCTACAGCGCGGACGAACAGCGCAACAGTTTCCTGGTCAGCCTGCTTGTGCTGTCTTCTGCGGTGATCCGTGCTGACGGGAAATTCCTGCAGTCCGAAATGGACTACGTCCGGAATTTCATCCGTAACAACTTTGGTCCGCAAGCCGTCGACGAGGGTATGCGCATCCTGAACGAATTGAACGGCAAGGAGATAAACATCTATCAGGTCGGGGCACAGATTTCCCTGAACATGAACTATTCGCAGCGTCTCCAGCTATTCCACTACCTCGCCGACCTTGCCAATTCCGACGGGAACGTTTGTGACGCCGAGAGGAGCGTGCTCCAGGCCATAGCGGCCGCGATAGGCATCGCCTCCTCCGATGCGGAATCCGTGCTGGCAATGTTCGGGCGCAGCGCCGAATCGGCATACACCGTCCTGGAGATCAGCCCTTCCGCCACCGACGACGAAGTCAAGGCCGCGTACCGCCGCCTGGCGATGAAGAACCATCCGGACAAGGTGGCCACACTCGGGCCGGAGGTACAGAAGGCCGCAGAGGAGAAATTCCGCAGGATCCAGGAGGCATACGACACCATCAAGAAAGAACGGGGGATAAATTGAACACGCGAGTGACTCGCGTCTGTACGAATTTTCGATATGGAATACCTCTCAAAAGAACGCTATGACGAGATTGCCGCGGAACTGGACAATCTCATCTACGTGGTCTATCCGAAGGTGAAGGACGATCTCTCGGAAGCCCGCGCACAAGGGGATCTCAGCGAGAACTGCGGCTACCGTGCGGCCAGGACCGCCCAGGCCAAGACAATAAGCAGGATACGCTTCCTCCAGAGGGTTCTGGAGAACTCGAGGGTTATAGACAAGAGCCGGCTTCCGAAGGATCAGGTCACACTGCTCAGCAAGGTCAGGTTCACCAATGTCGCCACCGGTGTCAGTATGACCTACACCATAGTCAGCCCGCACGAAATGGACCTGGAGCAGGGCAAACTTTCACTGAAATCACCCATAGGCCTGGCGCTTATGGGGAAACACGTGGGCGAGGTGGTTGAGGTTCACGCGCCCGCCGGCGTGATGGAATTGAAAATAGAAGAAATCGATTAAGGAAGTGCTATTCGTGGCATTGGTTGTGCCCGCAGATGACGTGGTGATTGGCCAGGGAAGCGGACAGGAAGTAGTCGGCCACGCTGTCTATATCGTCAACGCGGAGCACGACCTGCGTCCTGCACAGATTGGCCTCCGACGTGTTCCGTACAAGTTCGGCCGGAATCTCCACCATCCGCTCGAGGTCCGGGGATATCTTGATTATTGACACCGGTCCCTCTGGCAGTTCCCCCTTTATCGCAGTGCCGATCCCGGACTCGAAATGGGTCGCGTAGCGGTAAGAGCTTACCATCGACAGCGGCACGGTGCAGTGGGCGAACAGCAGTTCGTTCCCGCTGATGCGGCTCAGGTTGCACTGGAAACCGCTCTGGCCCGTCCGCTTGCGGGCCAGCATCATTGTGAGCAGCGTGGGGATGTCGCCTTCGCAGCCGGCAACCGTCCCTTCGGCATTGAGGCGCGCCAGTGCCAGGCAGCCCGTATTCCCGAGCGCGTCGAGAAGGTCGAAACAGCGCAGGGTCAGTCCGTCCAGGGAATGCTCCTTCACCATTTCCACAAGGGCGCCGTGTATGGCTTCTGATCCCTCGAAGGAGCGCAGGTCGCAAGAGCTTTTCCGCACTTTTTCCACCAGCTCGCGAATATCGATGTCCACCAGCTGCACTCCGAGCCGCTCCGCCGCTCCGGCGTAGTCCACATCCGAGGCGATCAGCCAGTCCGAAGGACGGCCGATGACACCGAGCCTTGCTCCGCCGAAACTGACATCCTGCCCGATGGGGTGTATCCACCGGCTCGCGCGGACAGTGTCCGCCGCATTCGAACGGAGCTGCCGCGCAATGGCCGCGGGGCTGCCGTGATAGATTTTCCCGCGTCCTCCCGACGCATTGACATAAGAAAGTATCTCCATCGCTGCAGCGAGCGAATTGCTCTGTCCACTGGCCAGAAGGCGGATTTCGCCCTTCAGGTCAAGGCTCTTGAAGATGCCTTCTGTTCCGCCGGTGCGCACGTATATGAGACCGCAGGCAGCGGAACCGTAGCTGGAGAAGTCCTCGCCGCAATACGCGAAGCGTTCGCCGAGTTCTTTTTCGATGCCGGCAATGAACGGGTCCTCCATCAGGGACGGGACCTCGTTATGCAGGGAAGAAGTAAGTGAAAACAGGGAAATCATTCTACAAATTTCGTACAACACGCGAGTGACTCGCGTATTGTACGAAATCAAAAATCAATTATTTGTATTATTTCGTAAGCTTAAGGCCGAGGTCAAGACCCTTGGCGCTGCTGAGCAGCGTGCTTGCGGTGTTGACGATGGTGCTCTTGCTAATCTTGCCGGCGTAAGTGACGACCTTCTCGATGAAGCCGAGGAACTTGGTGCCGTCGAAGAGAATCTCGCAGCCGTTGGTGGTGGCCTTTACGGTACCGTCGAGGGTAAGATAGGTCAGGGCCTTGCCGAACTTGAGGGTCACGCCGCTCTCAGTCTGGGTCCAGGTTCCGTTGAGGGGAATAAGACCTGTCTTGAGGGTGAATGAGTAATCGGAGCCGAAGGTGAGGGTTGCGCTGCCGGGTTTGATGCCGACTTTTGCGAGGATCTCGTTGAGCTTGGTCTCGACGGTTCCCATTGCTGCATTGGCTGCGATGCCCGTGAGGGCGTTCTCGGTGCTGACGGCAGCTGCTGCGCCTGCGTAGTTCCAGGTGCCTGCGAGGTCGACGGTCTTGATGGTACCGGCCACGGCGTTGCCGATGGTCTCGAGCAGGGAGGATGCTACACCCTGGTTTGCGGAGCCCTTGAGGAGGTCAAGGATGCTCTGGGCATTAGCGGCGGATGCGGAAAGCACGAACGCACTGATTGCGATGATGATTTTTTTCATTCTTTATAATATTTAAAACTGATTGTCTGTTTTCCAGCCTTGTGCGGTAACGGGCAGTTCCACTCCTTCCGGCGTCACCAGCACCGCCCCTACTTCCGGGAGGGCCAGATGGCCGATGATGTCGAAGGCCTGGAAGTCCTTGCGGAAGGTCTCGAGCTGTGAGATGGGAATGGTGAAGAGCAGCTTGTAGTCTTCGCCACCGTTCATCGCCGCCGAAACGGGATCGATGTCCAGTTCGCGGCCGAGGTCGAAACTGCCGCCCTCGAAAGGAATCTTCTCCGCGTACACCTTGGCTCCGAGGCCGCTGTCGCGCGTCAGGCGCAGCAGGGTGTCTGAAAGGCCGCGGGTGATGAAATAGCCCATCGTGGGGGTGATTCCCGCATCGCCGATGACCTTGGGCACATCGACTCCGAGTTCCGGCTTGAGATAAGCGCCAACGAGCATCTTGTGCTGCTCCAGCGTCTCCTGCTTCATCGCCTCGCCCTTCTCGAACCCCTGTTTCCCACGCTCGAGCAACCGCATACCGAGGTATGCCGCTCCGAGACTGCCGCTGATGCAGATGAGGTCCTTTGATTGCGCTTTCGGGCGCTCTATGCCCCAGGGGTGGCTTCCAGTGGCACTGAGGCTGATAGTGAGCCCGTTACGCGACGGCTGCAGGTCGAGACTGAGCGACTTGTAGCCGTGCTCGCGCGCTGCGGCCACGATGCCGGACCACAGCTGCTGTATCTGGGCATAGTCGAGCTTCGCCGAGACACCTAGCGAGACGCTGAGGGTGCACGGCGAGGCCAGGACCGCATAGAGTTCGCCTGTGACGGCGATCACGGCCTTGTAGCCCAGGTGCTTGAGGGGGAAGTACACGAGGTCGAAGTCCACGCCTTCAAGCATAGACTTAGAAGCCGTCGTGATGCATTCGTGCTCCTTCGACTCGAACCACAGGGGTTCTCCGAAGGCTTCGTATCCGCTTCCCTCGAAAAGTTTCCTGACAGCCTCGACGCGGCCGAGTTCGGCAAAGGTCTCCATTAGAGATTACGCAGGAGGTTGTTGAGGTTGACTTCCTTGTCTATCATAGCGCGCAGCTCGCTGATGGGCACGCGCTTCTGCTCCATCGTGTCGCGGTACCGGACGGTGACGCAGTTGTCGGTAAGGGAGTCGTGGTCCACGGTGATGCAGAACGGCGTGCCGATGGCATCCTGGCGGCGATAACGCTTGCCGATGGAGTCCTTCTCCTCGTACTGGCAGTTGAAATCGAATTTCAGGTCATTGAGGATCTTCTGCGCGAGCTCGGGCAGGCCGTCCTTCTTCACGAGAGGAAGCACTGCGGCCTTGACGGGCGCGAGAGGCGCGGGCAGCCTGAGCACGACGCGGGTCTCACCGTTCTCGAGCTGCTCCTCCTCGAAGGAGTGGCTCAGGACTGCGAGCACCATACGGTCCACTCCGATGGAGGTCTCGATGACGTACGGGGTATATGACTGGCCCTCTTCAGGGTCGAAGTACTCGATTTTCTTGCCGCTGAACTTCTGGTGGTTGCCGAGGTCGAAGTTGGTGCGGCTGTGGATACCCTCGAGTTCCTTGAAGCCGAAGGGGAAGTTGAACTCGATATCGGTGGCGGCGTTGGCGTAGTGGGCCAGCTTCTCGTGGTCGTGGAAGCGGTAGTTCTCAGCGCCCATACCGATGTTGACGTGCCACTTCATACGCTGCTCCTTCCATTTTGCGAACCAGTCGAGCTCCGTGCCCGGCTTGATGAAGAACTGCATCTCCATCTGCTCGAACTCGCGCATACGGA
>JAKSKA010000004.1 GCA_024401915.1 Bacteroidales bacterium | reverse complement strand
AGAGCAAGGGACTTGCACCGATCGAGGTCCTGTCCGGAGAGAAGACCCAGGAGGAATATGACGCAGAGAACGAGAAGGCGTCACTCAGCGCCGCAGAGGCTGCTGCAGCACAGAAAGCGGAGACAAAGCGCCTCCAGGCTGCAGTCATCCGCAACCCGGGCGTGTGGATTCTCGCACTCTCCAGCGCCTTTATGTATATGAGCCGTTACGCCATCAACGAATGGGGAACCATCTTCCTCCAGGAGGCGAAGGGCTACGACCTTGCCGGCGCTGCTGCAATCATCGGCATCAACCCGATCTTCGGCATCATCGGCACAGTCGTGAGCGGCTGGCTCTCAGACGCAGTATTCAAGGGTGACAGGAAATATCCCGCTTTCGTGGCCGGTATCCTCGAGGCGATCGCCCTCGCGCTCTTCCTCTTCGGCGGTCCGCAGAAATGGGTCAACATACTCGCAATGGTGCTCTTCGGCATCGCGATCGGAGTGCTCATCAGCTTCCTCGGAGGCCTGATGGCCGTCGATCTCGTGCCCAGGAAGGCCACCGGTGCCGCTCTCGGCATCGTCGGTATGGCATCCTACGCCGCAGCCGGTCTCCAGAACATAGTCACCGGTCTGCTGCTCGACAATGTGCCGAAGGTGGTAAACGCTGCCGGCGTCGAGGTCCACAACTTCACCTATGTGTCCTGGTTCTGGCTCGGAGCAGCGGTAATTTCTTTCGTGCTCCCCGTCTTCAACTGGAAACGCAAGCAGGCTGAAATCAACTAAAGCGTCTGCCCTCCTATGAACTCCCTCATAATCGAGGTGGGAGGGATCGCGGCTATCTCGGCCGGCTTCAGAGCCTTTACGTTCTTAAGGAATTCCAATACCTCCCTGGCCTTCCCATAGGCCGGGGAGGATTCTGATATACCGTACAGAAGCGGCTCCGCGTAGTATTTCAACAGGGGGAGGTCATAGAGCGTCGAAGAGTTGAAGACCACGTCCGCGTACGGCTCGAAGGGGAAGATGTTGAGGGTCTCGCCCCTGCGCACGGAAGGCCACCTGAGGATGTTGTCCTCGGGCGAGATGCCGCGGGTGCGGTTGTCGCGCACGATGCGGCGGAGCAGCCGCTTGTCGGTGGTACTGTTGTGGACCTTCTCGCCTCCCGGAAGGGCGGAAAGAGCGGAAATGTAGATACGGAATATCTTCTTCTGGTCCACGCCGGGCGTAAGGGCCGGGTTGAGGGCGTGGATCCCTTCCATAAAGAGCATATCGCTCTCTCCGAGCTTCATCCTCCTGCTCTCGTCCATTATGCTTTTCCCATTGACGAAATCGAATTTGGGGATTATCATCTCCTCTCCGGCGAGCAGCCCGTTCAGGGTGGTGCCGAGCAGCTCGATGTCCATAGCGTTCAGGGACTCGAAATCATATTCCCCGTTCTCGTCCTTCGGCGTGCGCTCCCTGTCCACGAAGAAGTTGTCCAGTTCGATAACCTTGGGCGTGAGGCCCAGCACACGGCACTGCTGCGCGATCCTTAACGACGAGGAGGTCTTTCCGCTCGACGAGGGACCCGACATCATCACTATCCTTGTCTTCTTCCTGCGCCAGTAGATCTCATTAGCGATACCCGCGTATTTGCGCTCCTGCCTTGCCTCGCAGAGGTTGATGAGCTCTATTCCGGAACCCGCCTCCAGCGTCTCGTTGAGGGCCTGGATCGTGTCGATCCCGATGGCGGAACACCAGTCTGCGTATTCTTGCCTTGCTGCTTCGATCTTTGTCATAGTATTTCCTTTAAATATTTTCCAGTTACCGAATCCGGATCGGCCGCCACCTCTTCGGGCGTTCCGCTCGCTATGATCCTTCCTCCCCGCTTTCCTCCTTCCGGACCCATATCGATAAGATGGTCGACGCTCTTCAGGACGTCGAGGTTATGTTCTATCACTATTACCGTATTGCCCTGGTCCACAAGTTTCCGGAGCACTCCGAGCAATATCTTTATGTCTTCGAAATGAAGCCCCGTAGTGGGCTCGTCAAGCATATAGAGGGTGTTGCCGGTGGCTTTCCTGTAAAGCTCGGAGGCCAGTTTCATCCTCTGGCTCTCGCCGCCGGAGAGCGTCACGGAGGACTGTCCGAGGCTAATGTATCCGAGTCCCACGTCCACCATCGCCTTCAGTTTCGGCGCAATCTTCGGATGGGCCTTGAAGAACTCGTAGGCCTCGCTTATCGACATCTCCAGGACGTCGCAGATGCTTTTCCCCTTGTATTTCACGGCGAGGGTGTCCTCCTTGAACCGTTTCCCCCCGCACTGGTCGCAGACCACGTTCACCGAAGGCAGGAAGTTCATCTCTATGACCTTGATCCCCGCGCCCTTGCACTCCTCGCAGCGGCCGCCCGCGACGTTGAATGAGAAACGCCCGGCCTTGAATCCGCGCACCTTTGCGTCAGGGGTGTCCTCGAACAGCTTGCGGATGTCGTCGAGGACTCCGGTGAAGGTGGCTGGATCGGACCTGGGGGAGCGCCCGATGGCGCTCTGGTCTATCTCTATGACCTTGTCTATGAATTCGATGCCCTGAATATCGCCGTAAGGCAGCGGCTTGCCCTTGTAGTTGTAGAATTTCCTTTTCAGAATGGGCATCAGGGTCTCGTTGATGAGCGACGACTTGCCGCTTCCGGACACTCCGCTGATGCCTATCAGGCAGCCGAGCGGGAAGCTGACCTCCACGTCCTTCAGGTTGTTGCCGCAGGCTCCCGTCAGCGTCAGCGTGTGGCCGTTGCCGCTTCTGCGCCGGGCCGGGACTTCGATGCACTTTTCGCCCTTGAGGTATCTTACCGTCTCGGATTCCGGGGCGTCGGCTCCGCTGCAGTCGGCGCTGCCGTTATAGCAGATGCGCCCTCCGCTCTCTCCCGCTCCCGGCCCCACGTCTATCAGCCAGTCCGCGCTCTGCATCGTCTCCAGGTCGTGCTCGACCACTATCACCGTGTTGCCGGCATCCCTGAGCTTCTTCAGCGACGCGATCAGCTTGCGGTTGTCGCGCTGGTGGAGGCCTATGCTCGGCTCGTCGAGTATGTAGATCACGTTGACGAGCTTGGAACCTATCTGCGTCGCCAGCCTGATGCGCTGGCCTTCGCCGCCCGAAAGCGTTGCCGTGGCCCTGTCGAGGCTGAGGTATTCGAGCCCCACGTCGATGAGGAACCTGACCCTGTCCGAGAGCTCCCGGATTATGTCGTGCGCTATCGCGTTGCCCTTGCGGCTGAGCTGGCCGGGAAGTGCGTCTATCCACTCCGCGAGTTCGGAGATCTCCATTGCGCACACTTCCGTTATCGTTTTCCCTGCAATCTTGAAACACTGCGTCTCCGGTTTCAGGCGCGTGCCGTTGCAGACGGGACACACGATCCTGTCCTCGATGTCATCGACCACTCCGCCCCAGCTGACCATCTCGGTCTGCATCCCTTCGCCGATGCGGAACATCTCGTCGGAGCCGAACACCAGCAGGCTGATGTCCTCGTCGGAGAGCGTGTCCACCGGGTCGTAGAGCGAGAAGGCGTGCTTCCTCGCGATGGAGTGGATGATTTCGAACTTCCTGTTCCCGCGCACGCTGCCCAGGGGCACGATGGCGCCGTCCGCGACGCTCTTGCTGCGGTCAGGGATGATGTGGTCCAGGTTCACGTCGGGAATCACTCCGAGCCCCTTGCAGTGGGGGCAGTAGCCTTCGGGGGAGTTGAACGAGAACGTGTGGGGCGCGGGCTCCTGAAGGGAGATGCCGCTTTCCGGGTCCACGAGATGTTTCGAGAAATGGCGCAGTCCCGAGTCGCCCTCCGCTCCCGGCTCCATTATCGCGACGGAGCCTTTGCCGAGCGCGAGAGCCCTCTCGACGGACTGGCGTATGCGCACTTCGTCCCCGGCCCCCGGCTTGAGCTTGTCCACGACGAGTTCGATGAAATGGGCCTTGTAGCGGTCCACGGACTCCATCTCCCCGAGCGGCAGGATCTCTCCGTCCACCCTTATCTCCGTGTAGCCTTTCTTCCTCATCGACTCGAAGAGCTCGCGGTAATGGCCCTTCCTGCCCCGCACGAGCGGAGCGAGGAGCAGGCACTTGCGGCCTCCGTCTTCCTTTATTATGAGGTCCACGATCTGAGCGTCGCTGTAGCGCACCATCTCCTTCCCGGTGACGGGTGACCAGGCTGTCGAGGCCCGTGCGAAGAGGAGGCGCAGGAAGTCCGCGATTTCGGTGATGGTGCCGACTGTGGAACGCGGGTTGCTGCCCGTCGTCTTCTGCTCTATCGCGATGATGGGGCTGAGCCCCTCGATGCTTTCGGTGGCCGGTTTCTCCAGTATCCCCATAAAGTGCTTTGCATAAGGGGAGAGGGTGTTCATATAGCGCCTCTGGCCTGCGGCGTAGATGGTGTCGAAGGCGAGGGAACTCTTCCCGCTGCCGCTCAGTCCCGTTATGACGACGAACTTCTTCCGGGGGATGGTGACGTCGACGTTCTTCAGGTTATGGGCGCGGGCGCCTTTTATCTCTATGAACTCACCTTTCTTCATCGGCTGATGATTATGGGCTCCAGATTATCCGCATCAATGTCCTCCTCGGGCTCGTTGAAGGGCTCGAGGAAGGGATTGCCGCTGCGTTCGCGGGCTATCGTCGTCTTGCCGCCGTGGCCTGGAAGAACCTGCGTGGGGCCCGGCAGGGCCATCAGTTTCTCCATTATCGCCTTTATCTCGCTGTCATAGTCGCTGTAGTCGAAATCGCTGCGCCCTATGGCTCCCGCGAAAAGCGTGTCCCCGGTGAAGACGACCCCTTCTTCCTTTTCGTACCAGCTCAGCCCTCCGGGAGTGTGTCCGGGCGTTCCGATGGCCTCGAAGCGGAATCCTGCGGCCTCGACGGCCGTTCCTTCACTGACGTCGCTTATCGTGAACGACGTGTCCGGAAGGCGTATCTGCAGCTGCTGGAGCAGTTTCCTGTCGTCCATCACGACCTGCTCGCGCGACGATGCATATACCGGGATGCCGTAGCGGGCGCAGAGAGCGCTCACGCCCCCTATGTGGTCGAAATGGCAGTGGGTCAGCAATATGGCCTCCGGAATGAGCGCGTTCTCCTCGAGGAAAGCGAAGAACGTTTCGTGCTCGCCGGGGTAATAGCAGCCGGGGTCGATGATGACGCAGCGTCTGTCCGCACCTTCGGCGACGTAGGTGTTTTCTTCGAAAGGGTTGTATGTGAACTTATGTATCTTCATTTTTGCAAAAATACGAAGAAATATGCTAAATTTGTAAACTCACAGTTAAGAAGAAATGCATATAGGTATAGCAGGAAACATCGGCTGCGGAAAAACCACCCTCACCCGCAAGCTCTGCGAGCATTACGGATGGACTCCGAAGTACGAGTCGGTGACTTACAATCCCTACCTCGAGGACTACTACAAGGATATCCCGAGATGGTCGTACAACCTTGAGACATATTTCCTTGCGCAGCGCTTCAAGGATGTGCTGGAGATCTCGAAGTCCGACGAGGTGGTGGTTCAGGACCGCACCCTGCTGGAGGGCGTCCACATATTCGTGGAGAACAACAGGGAGCAGGGGAACCTCTCCGAGCGCGATTACCAGACCTATATGCAGCTTTTCGAACTGATGATGACCCTGGTGGGCAATCCCGACCTGCTGATCTATCTGCGTTCCTCCGTCCCCCATCTTGTCACCCAGATCCAGAAGAGAGGCCGCGAGTACGAGCAGGCCATCAAGCTGGACTATCTCCAGGGCCTCAACGAGCATTACGAGAAGTGGATAGGGAACTATAAGGGGAATCTCCTCGTGATCGAAGCCGACGGACTTGATTTCGAGAATAATCCGGAAGATTTCGCCTATATCACCGATAAGGTTGACGCCCAACTGTTCGGACTTTTCAAATAATTGTTATCTTTGTAAGTTATAATACGAAAGACTATGCATATCGCCATCGCAGGAAATATCGGAAGCGGCAAGACAACCCTCACCAAGATGCTCGCCGCCCATTATGGCTGGACTCCGAAATTCGAGTCCGTGGATTTCAACCCCTATCTCTCCGATTTCTACAAGGATATGGAGCGCTGGTCGTTCAATCTCCAGATCTATTTCCTCAACAAGCGTTTCAAGGACGTCGTGGACATAAACCGCAGCGGCGAGGTGGTCATCCAGGACCGTACGATCTATGAGGATGCACGCATCTTCGCCCCCAACCTCCACGATATGGGCCTTATGAGCACCCGTGACTTCGAGAACTATTCCGACCTCTTCGACCTGATGATGTCGCTGGTGGGTGTTCCCGACCTGCTCATCTACCTCAAGTCCACGATTCCCAACCTCATCTCGCAGATTCAGAAGAGGGGCCGCGAGTACGAGCAGACGATAAGCATCGAGTACCTCACCGGACTCAACGAGAGGTACGACAACTGGATTGACACTTACAAGGGGAATCTTCTCGTGGTCGATGCCGACCATATAAAGTTCGGCGACAGGCCCGAAGATTTCGAGCAGATAACGAATATGATAGACGCCCAGCTGTACGGGCTCTTCCCAACTGAGTGATTATGTCAGAGAGGATTACAATGATCGACTTTGTTGAAAAGTACGCATCCGCCTATGGACAGCGTACTTTTCTCCGTGGAAAGTCGGAAGGCGTCTGGACGGAGACGTCATACGCCGCAACACGCGATGAGGGCCGCATCCTGGCGGCCGGATTCATGGCTCTGGGCCTCGCAAAAGGCGAAAAGGTTGCCCTTATTTCGGAGGGGCGCAATCAGTGGATATTTTCCGAGCTCGGCATCCTTTATGCCGGCGGCGTGAACGTGCCGCTGTCCTTCAAGCTCGAATCCGACCACGACCTCAATTTCCGCATCAACCATTCCGACGCGCGCTTCATCATCGCGTCCGAGAGCCAGATCGAGAAGGTGCGCAGGGTTATGCCCCAGTGTCCCGCCATCGAGAAGGTGATCGTGCTCGACGAAATCCCGCTCCAGGAGGGGGAGATGCACTTCAGCGAGCTGCGCGCAATGGGTGTGAAGTTCCTAGAGGAGAACCGTCAGGCTCTCGAGGAGCGCATCGCTTCCGTCGGACCTGACGATTACGCCAACATCAGCTACACCTCCGGCACCACCGCCGACCCCAAGGGCATTCTCCTGACCCACAGGAACTATACCGCCAACGTCGAGCAGTGCAATTCCGTGGTGAAGGTCGGTGACGGCTGGACGATGCTTATCATCCTGCCCCTGGACCACTGCTTCGCCCACGTGGCCGGCTTCTACTATATGATGTCCAACGGCGGCAGCATCGCCACCGTGCCCGGCGGCAAGAGCGCTGTCACGATGCTGAAGAACATCCCGATCGCGATACGCGAGGTTCGTCCCGAGGTGATGCTCTCCGTCCCCGCGATCTCCCGCAATTTCCGCAAGAACATCGAGAACAACATCCGCAAGAAGGGCCCCAAGGTCGAGAAGCTTTACAATTTCGCCCTTGACAACGCCATCAAATACAACCGCGAGTACTACAATATGGGCAAGCCCTGCATCACGCAGTGGTGGAGGGGGCTGCTCAAGAAATTCTTCGACAAGAAGATATTCGCCCAGATAAGGGAAGGCTTCGGCGGGCGCTTCCAGTTCTTCATCGGCGGCGGTGCCCTGCTTGACATCGAGCTCCAGCGCTACTTCTGCGCTGTCGGTATGCCAATCTTCCAGGGTTACGGCCTCTCGGAGGCCACCCCCGTGATCTGCGCCAATTCCGGCGGACACGCGCGCTTCGGCTCTTCTGGCCGCACCGTGAAGCCTATGGACATAAAGATCTGTGACGAGGATGGCAATGAACTGCCTCACGGCACGACCGGAGAGATCGTCATCCGCGGCGAAAACGTGATGGCGGGATACTGGAAGAACCCCGAGGCGACGGCGAAGACCATCGTCGACGGCTGGCTCCACACCGGCGACCGCGGCTACATCTGCCCCGAAGACCCCCGTTTCCTCTATGTGACCGGCCGCTTCAAGAGCCTGCTCATCAGCTCCGACGGCGAGAAATACTCTCCGGAAGGATATGAGGACAGCCTCACCGACGGCTCGAAGTATATCGACGGCGCAGTGCTCTACAACAACCAGAGCCCGTGGACGGTGGTGCTCGTCGTTCCCAACAAGGCGCTCCTTGCCGATGCCGTGAAGGCGAAGGGAATGGACCCCGCATCCGAAGAGGGCCTCAAGGCCCAGCTCCAGATAATCCAGGACGAGGTGGACAGCTACCGTCCGGGCGGACGTCACGCCGGCCTCTTCCCCGAGAAGTGGCTCCCTGCAGCCATCGTCGTGGCAGACGAAGCCTTCACCGAGGCCAACGGAATGCTCAACACGACCTCCAAGATGGTGCGCCGCAATGTGGAGAAACACTACGCCGACCGCTTGGAATACGCTATGACGCCGGACGGCAAGAACCTCTTCAACGAAAAGAATATCAACTCATTAAACTAATAACAAATGGCAACAGCTACTAAAAAACAGAACTACACCCCGGCTATCGTGGTGATGTTCGCCCTCTTCTTTATGATCGCCTTCGTGACCAATTTTGCAGGCTCGATGGGCGTCATCGTCTCAAACCAGTTCGGCGCCAGCCCCGCTCTCAGCCAACTCGGCACCCTCGCCAACTTCATCGCCTATGCCTGTATGGGTATCCCCGGAGGTATCATCCTCAAGAGGAAGGGTTATAAGTTCACCGCGCTTCTTGCCGTTATCATCGGCTTCATCGGCGTCGGCATCCAGTGGGTGGCAGGCCCTGCACAGAGCTTCCTCGTCTATGTCATCGGAGCTTTCGTCGCAGGTTTCTCGATGTGCCTTCTGAACATCGTCGTCAACCCTATGCTCAACACCCTCGGCGGTGGCGGAAACAAGGGTAACCAGCTCATCCAGCTCGGTGGCTCCTTCAACTCCATCGGCGGTACCATCGCTCCTATCCTCATCGGTTTCCTCATCGGCGGAGAGGCTGCGAAGGCCAATGTGAAGGACGCTGCTCCCGCAATGATCATCGCTATGGCGATCTTCGCCCTCGCAGCAGTGATCATCGCTCTCACGAACATCCCCGAGCCTCATATGGAGACTGCAGAGGAGAAGGCCGCACGCAAGGCCGGCAATGTTGTGAAGGACCCTCACGGACCTCTTTCCTTCCGCCATTTCGTTCTTGGCGCAGTCGCCATCTTCTTCTATGTCGGCATCGAGGTGGGCATCCCCAATATGGCCAACCTCTATATGTCCAATGACCTCAATATGCCCGCAGTCGCCGGTACGATCGTCGGCTTCTACTGGCTCTGTATGATGATAGGCCGTCTCATCGGAAGCGCCATCGGCGGAAAGGTTTCCTCGAAGGCTATGCTTGCCGTTACCGCCGGCGTCGCCATCCTCTTCCTCCTCCTCGTGATGTTCCTCCCCAAGGATATCGTCGTCACCATCAAGGGCAACGAGATTCCCATCTCGATGATGTTTATGTTCCTCTGCGGCCTCTGCACCTCCGTTATGTGGGGTTCCATCTTCAACCTGGCTGCTGAAGGACTCGGCAAATACACCGCACCCGCTTCCGGTATCTTCATGGCACTCGTCTGCGGCGGCGGCATCATTCCTTTCTGCTGCGGCCTTATCGCCAAGTCCACGGGCTTCCTCCAGAGCTACTGGCTCCTCATCGCCTGCCTCTGCTACCTCGTGTTCTACGCAGTCTGCGGCAGCAAGAACGTCAACAAGGATATTCCCACTGAATAGTCATTATAAAAAAATAACTTGGTAATCTTTATGCTTCAGATGCACAAATCTTTACCAACTTATTTTTTTACCATTCCTAATATTATAGAATTATGGCAAAAGAATTCGTAGTCGGTATAGACATTGGCGGTCAGACAATCAAGCTCGGCGTCGTCGACGCAAGGGGCGAAGTGCTCTGTCAGAGCGTTATCAAGACCAGCCAGACAACAGATGCAAAGGTAATCATCGGCGAGATCGCCGAAGCGGTTAAGAAACTCATCGCCCAGTCCGGCAAGGAAGGCGAGATCCGCGGCGTCGGAGTAGGTGCCCCCAACGGCAACTACTACACGGGCAGCATCGCATTCGCACCGAACCTTCCCTGGGCCGCCCACGGCGAGGTGAAGTTCTCCGATATGCTTACCGAGGCACTCGGCGGCATTCCCGTATCCCTGACCAATGACGCAAATGCGGCTGCTGTGGGCGAGATGACCTACGGCGTGGCGAAGGGTATGAAGCATTTCATTATGATCACCCTCGGCACCGGCGTCGGCAGCGGTATCGTCATCGACGGCAAGGTGCTCTATGGCTCCGACGGTTTCGCCGGAGAGCTCGGCCACACCTGTGCGGTCCGCCACAACGGACGTCAGTGCGGCTGCGGCAAGACGGGCTGTCTCGAAGCATATTGCTCCGCCATCGGTGTCGCCAGGACGGCGCGCGAATGGCTCGATATGAGCACGGAACCTTCCCTCCTGAGGGCTGTGGACAACATCACTTCGAAGGATGTCTATGACGCAGCAAAGCAGGGCGATGCCCTCGCACTCAGGGTGTTCGACTTCACGGGCAGGATACTTGGCGAGAAACTCGCCGACTTCATAGAGTTCTCGGCTCCTGAGGCGATTGTCCTCTTCGGCGGTCTCGCACGCGCCAAGGAGTTCCTCGCAGAGCCCATTATGGACGCTATGAACGCGAACGTGCTTCCTTTGTGGAAGGACAAGGTCCAGCTTCTCTTCTCCAGCCTCAAGGAGTCCGATGCCGCCATCCTCGGCGCGTCCGCACTGGCCTGGGAATTGTAGGAAATTTTAAAACTATTTTTATAAAAAATGAAAACCAACAAATTTTTCGCAGCCCTTATGATGGGCTTTGCAGTGGTTGCCTGCCAGCCCAAGGCTGAGGCACCCGCAGAAGAGGGAGCCGCTGAGACTCCCGCAACAGAGGAAGTAGCACAGGAGGAGGCTCCCAAGGAGATGACGATCAAGGATTATACTCCCACCAAGAAGGAGATCAAGGACGTCAGCTACCTTATCGGTGTCAACTTCGGAAGCTTCATCAAGGGTTACAACTTCGGTGACGTCAATTTCTGCCAGATGATCAAGGGTATCAAGGATTTCGTCAAGGCAAAGGGCAACCCTCGCGACGAGGATTTCGGCGAGCAGTTCAAGATCAATCCCGAGCAGATGAACGACATCTTCAACGAGTATCTTGAGAAGCGTCACAACCTCACCCTCCTCCAGAACAAGGAGAAAGAGGCCAAGTTCCTTGAGGCCAACGCTACCAAGGAAGGCGTCCAGACCACCGAGTCAGGCCTCCAGTACAAGATCATCGAGGCCGGCAACGAGGTTAAGCCCGCTGTCACCGATACCGTTTGGGTGAAGTATGAAGGCAAGCTCCTTGACGGAACCGTATTCGACAAGACCGAAGAGGATGGCGATCCTATCAAGATGAATCTCAACCGCGTCGTCAAGGGTTGGCAGGAAGGCCTCCAGCTCATCGGCGAAGGTGGCAAGATCGAGCTCTACATCCCTGCAGAACTCGGCTACGGCGAGGGCGGCACCCAGGGTATCGAGCCCAACAGCACCCTCATCTTCAACGTCGAGCTTACCAAGGTCGGCAAGTTCGTCGAGCCCGCTGAGGAGACGAAGTAATTCAAACCTGTTTTCTGTATAAGTCAGGGCCGGTCGTGTTCCGGCTCTGACTTTTTTGCCCCCCTCTTACGTTGCCGAGGGTGGCACGAGTTCAGGAGGAGAGCAGCCGGTGCTCGGCGGTATGAAAAAAGGCGGCCCGGAGGTCGCCTTTATTATTGTTGGAGTAATAATCCTGATTAGAAGAGGTAAGCAACGCCTACGTGGAACTGGTTGGTCTTGCACTTGGTGTCAACTCCAGGGTAAATGTCTTTCTTAAGAAGGTTGAGGAGACCTGCGTTGTAACCTGCGGTTACGCGGATAAGGCTGTTGATATCGACTCCGATGCCGCCGCCGAGCTTGATGTCAAAGCGCTTGAGCATATCCTCATACATGTTGTAGGAGACATCCCCCGCTTTCTCGTCAGCGGTGATACCGATCTCGAAGGTAGGGCCTGCGTAGATGAATCCGCGGACAGCGCTTGAGAAATCGATGCCGTAGCTGAAATTGACGGGGATGTCGAGAGCGAAGAAGCTGGCCTTGCCGTTAGTCTCTTTATAGGAGGAAAGTGCGAGGTATGCGCCGGGAGTTACGTTGACGGGACCGAGCTTCGCTACGGTGTAGTCTGCGCCTACGTAGAAACCGTTGAGATTTTCGCTTTCGGACTCAGTATAACCGCTGGCTGAGACGGTGAGTTTCATTGTCTGGTTGAGATAACCTACACCGAAATCCAACTGTGCAAATGCTGTAGCTGAAAGGGCTACAAGAGCGAGTGTTGTAAAAAGTTTTTTCATAATATTGAAATAAAAAAATTAAAAGTTCTGCCTGCAAATATACGATTTATTTTCAAAACGCCGTTATTCCCCGTTCTCAGCTATGATCCTCTCCACCTTGGCATACCCGTCGGCGGGGACCTTCCAGATAAGTGCGATGATCAGCGAGCCGAGCACTCCGAAGGCGATCGTGTAGATATAGACCCTCTCCCATCCGAGAACCGAGCTGGCCACGTGGCCGAACCAGATGCCGCTGACGAAGGTGCTGAGGTAGCCGAGTATCCCGATCAGGCCGTTGCCGGTGCCCGCTGCATATTTGGTGCACTGCATCGATGCACAGGTGCCGTATAGCGCCTGGGGGCCGTAGATGAAGAAGGCTGACAGGAGCAGGAAGATGATGGTGGCGGCGGTGCCGCTGCAGCCCCAGAACAGCGCGAAGCAGACGGTGGTCATAACCATACACACGAGACAGGTCCTATGGGCCTTGTGGGCGAAGAACCTGTCGGTAACCCACCCTGAGACCAGCATTCCCAGAATGCCGCCGATGAGTTCGCAGCTGCCTATCACGGAGCCGGCCACGGATATGTCGAAACCCTTGTCCTGTACGAGGAAGGTACCTCCCCAGTCGAGGATGGTGCCCCTGATGACGTTCATACAGAAGTTCGCGAGGGCTATTATCCAGAGCACGGGATTCTGGAAAACCATCTTGCGCATTATCTTGTTCTGAAGCTCCTTGCTCATCGTGTTCTCCTTCTCCGCCGCGCCATCCGCGCCCATCTTCTCAACGGGAGGCAGCCCGACTTCGGTGGGGGAGTCCTTGATCCCGAAGAAGATCACGGGAACGCCGATCAGTGCGAGGGCGGCGGGAACTATGAAGCAGAGGTTCCACGCACTGTAGCCGAAGGTCTTGAGGAGGAATCCGCACAGCACTACTACCAGACCGGCACCTATGCTGTGGGATGTGTTCCATATCGCCTGCTTTGTGGGCAGCTCGTCGGGATGTACCCAGTGGGAAAGAAGGCTCACGCAGGGGGGCACGCCCATTCCCTGGAGATAGCCGTTAACGAGCCAGAGGCCGCCGATGAGATAGACGAAGCCCATAGTCGCCTTGCCTTCCGCGTCCAGAAGATGCATAAAGGAATTCATCGATGGGCTGAAGGCCAGGATGAGGTTCACGATTGCTGAGAGCAGGAGCCCCAGGGACATTATCTTGCGGCGGCTGAACCTGTCCACGAGGTAGCCGTTCACAAAGCGGGAGGCACCGTAGATGACTCCGTTGAGGGTCATAAAGATACCCAGCTGGACCTTGCTTATCCCCAGCTCGGCCTCCATTGCCGGAATGGCCATCGAAAGGTTCTTGCGTACGAAATAGAACAGTGCGTAGCCTATCATCAGGCAGATGATGGTGCGCCACTGCCAGCGGCTGTATTTCTTCTCTGTCAGTGCATCCATAGTATTATAGGAGGAATTTTAGTTTTTCGGGGCTTTCCCTGTAATCGTATATCTGGACATAGTCCATTCCCTTGATGCGTATGTGGCTGTCTCCGCCGCCGTCGCCGAAGTCGTCGCCGACATAGACCATCTCGTCCACGGAGTACCCGTGTTCATTGCCATAACGCACCAGGGCGTCGTATTTGTTGTATCCTGACGGGGCGAAATCGAAGGAGGAGGAACCTCCGACATAGACCTCGTAACCCTGGAAGATTTCCAGGACTTCGGGGTAGAGCACGTGGCGTCTGCTCCTGTCGGGGTCGAAGGCGATCTTGTCCGCGATGTCGGCCTTCGTGCCGGGCCGCGGGAACGTGACCATTCCGCTGTCGTGGAATTCGAGGGCCTCGCCCCTGTATTCGGTGTAGCCGTATTTCTTCCTGAGATAATCCGTCTTCTCCCTGAAGAACTCCCTGTCCGGAAGCACCTTGTCGTCCCGGATTATCTTGAAGGCGCCGCCTTCGATGCGGCTTTCCTGCATCCCGTAGTTGCCAATTATGTCGATGGGGTATTCACCCATCTGCTTGTAGATCCTGGGGCAGTTGCCTGCTCCCACCATTATTATCTTGTATCTCTCCGCGAGGGAGTCGAGAAGCTTTATGTGTTTTTCGTCCAGTGGACTCCTGTGCTGGGTCAGAGTACCGTCCAGGTCGAGCGCGACAAGTCTTTTTTGTGTTTCGGACATATAATATGTGGTCGTTTCGGTATGCAAATTTAACAAAAAGCCGTAACTTTGCCAATTATGATGCAGGTATGGCTAAGCGCCGCGGGTCTGTGCGGCGCAACGATAATAGGTTCTATCCTTGGTTTTTTCTTCAAGGAACTTCCCCACAAACTGAATGATGCAGTCCTGGGATTCTGTGCCGGAATAATGCTGGCTTCTTCGACCGTCGGTCTGATTCTGCCGGCCTTCTCCGGAACCCCACATTGGTGGTGGGTGGCCCTCGGCGTTATTGCGGGTGCGGTTTTCCTCAATCTGCTGGACTTCGTGACCCCTCACCTCCATACCATCACCGGCCTTGACCCGGAACTCCACCGAAACAACCCCAGCCTCAACAGGGTGCTTCTTTTCGTGATGGCGGTGGCCCTCCACAAGTTCCCGGAGGGACTGGCGGCCGGCGTCAGCGTGAGCGGCGCGGAAGCCGGGATCTCGGGCTGGACCGTATCTCTGGGCATAGCCATCCAGAATATCCCGGAGGGAATGGTCATAATAGCACCTCTGCTGCTCGAAGGCGTTTCCAGCCTGCGCACCTTCCTGATAGCCATTACGATAGCTCTTCTTGAGGTAGCGGGAGTCTGGGCCGGTTTCGGAATGGGAGAGGTGTCCAAGCTGATGCTTCCCGTGATGCTCGGCTTCGGCGGCGGCGCAATGCTCTATGTGGTCTCGGATGAGATGATCCCGGAGACCCACGCTCACGGCTACCAGAAGCAGGCGACCTACGCCCTGCTTGTCGGCTTTATGTCTTTGCTGATCCTCGAAAAGCTGTTCGCCTGAAATAATTCAGAAAAGCGACGGCTCCAGCTCCTTGGGGTGGAAGCTCCTGCGGTGCTCGGGAGTGAGCCCGTATCTCTTTATCGCTTCTATGTGCTCCGGTGTAGGGTAGCCCATATTGCGTTCCCATCCGTATTGCGGGTACTCCAGAGCCAGTTTTTCCATATATTCGTCGCGCCGTGTCTTTGCGAGCACGGAGGCGGCCGCAATCGAAGCGTAGGTGGCGTCGCCGTGGACGACCGTCTGGTAGCGGAAGCCCTCGAAGGGGCGGAAACGGTTGCCGTCTATGAGCAGGAAATCGGGGCGTACCGGCAGTTTCAGGACGGCGCGCTGCATACCGGTCACGCTTGCCCACAGTATGTTGAGCGCATCTATCTCCTCCGCACTGACCGCTTCCACAGCCCAGGCCACCGCCTCTTTTTCAACCACCTCCCGCAGCAGGTCCCTGTTCTTGCGGCTCATCTGTTTCGAGTCGTTGAGCAGCGGGTGATGGAAATCCGGAGGCAGGATCACTGCGGCGGCGAACACGGGGCCCGCAAGCGGCCCGCGGCCCGCTTCGTCGCACCCGGCTTCGACCAGCCCTTCGTTCATAAAGGCCTTCAGATGTATTGTCCTGCCCATTATGATGCAAAAGTAGATAATTATTGTTAAATTCGCGAATTGCAATCCAACTGATTATGCAGACAAAACATAGTTTCAAGTATTGGCAGTGGCGGGTGATCATCTGTTCGATGATAGGCTACGCGATGTTCTATTTCGTGAGGAAGAACTTCTCCTTCGCAATTCCGCTTATCCAGAACGCATATCCTGACATAACGAAGGCCCAGTTCGGCGCAATCATCTCGGCCGGAGGCATCATCTACGGTGTTTCGAAGCTCATAAACGGCGTCATCGCCGACCGCACCAATGCCCGCTGGCATCTGGTGATAGGCCTGGGCGTCTGCGTCCTCGTGAACTTCCTCTTCGGCCTCACCGGAAAGCTCACCACTATGCTTACGGGCGCTGCCGACGGCCCCGACTTCATCGGCGGCTTCGTCACGATAATGTCCGTCCTGTACATCATCAACCAGATATTCCAGGGCTGCGGCTTCTCTCCCTGCAACCACTTGATGGTCAGCTGGGTTCCGCCTCACGAACTGGCCACCAAGATGAGCCTTTGGAACACGTCCCACAGCGTCGGTGCCTTCGTGGCCGCCGTTATCTGCGGCTACCTCACCAGCTGGCAGATGTGCTTCTGGGTCCCTGCGGCGATAGGGCTTTTCGGCGTTTTCTTCATCATCGTAACGCTCCGCGACACACCCAGGTCCGTCGGGCTGCCAGAGCTTCCCAAGGTCGAGGGCGAACTCGATGACGAGAAGGCCGGCGACAAGAAGGAATGGCGCAAGTTCCTGCTCCACAAGGTGTTCCTCAACCCCGTCGTCTGGATACTCGCGGTCACCGACCTCTTTGTCTATGTCGTCCGCTTCGCCATCCTCGACTGGGGCCCTTCGATGCTCCAGGAGATGGGTCTGAGTGCTGCGCTTTCCGGTTGGACGGTGGCTATCTTCGAGGTCGCCGGCTGTCTCGGAATGGTCTTCGCGGGCTTCGTGTCCGACAAGCTGTTCAAGAGCCGCTCGCAGCGCGTGTGCGCCATCGAGATGGCAATCGTGGCCCTGTGTCTCGTCGCACTCCATTACATACAGGATATGAACTCCCCGGTGCTCTTCCTCATTATGCTTGCGCTTGCCGGCTTCTTCCTTTACGGCCCCCAGGCCCTTCTCGGCGTGATCGCATCCAATGACGTGTCGAAGAAGGCCGCTTCATCGGCAGTCGGCATCATAGGTTTTATGAGCTACCTCAGCACCCTCGTTACGGGTTATCCTCTCGGAAAGTTCGCCGACACTTTCGGCTGGCATCCCATCTTCATTCTGATGGCGGGATTCAGCGTTGTCGGGTGTATTATAATAGCAACATTGTGGAATCATAAAGTCAAGACAAATGATAATAACTAAAGAGTATCTTGAGAAATCGCTGCAGAAAGCCAGCGATACCAAAGTGTTCGAGATGGCTCCCGACTGTCTCGGAAGGGTGCCTGTCGTATTTGCAGAGCAGTTCCCGGGACGCGGAGCGATAATCATCGCCGACTGCAACACCTGGCCCGCAGCGGGCGAGAGGGTGTATGCGGAGATGCAGAAAGCCGGTATCCCCACTTCGTATTTCCTCATTCCCGACGAGAAGTTCCACGCGGAGTGGAAGTATGTCGAGATGGTCGAAGAGCAGGTCAGGAAGAGCGGCGCCGTTGCTATTTCAGTCGGTTCCGGCGTCATCAACGACCTCTGCAAGCTCTCGGCGCACCATCTCGGCCAGAGCTACCTCAGCGTGCCCACGGCCGCGTCCGTGGACGGCTATTCCTCTTTCGGCGCGTCCATCACCTACCAGGGCCTTAAGCAGACCTTCGAGTGCCCGGCTCCCCGCGCCATCGTCGCCGACACGAAAGTCATCGCAGCGGCACCGAAGTGGATGACCGCCGCAGGCTATGCTGACCTTGCTGCCAAGATACCCTGCGGTGCGGAATGGATGATCGCCGACCTTTTCGGCACCGAACCCATCATTCCCGATGCCTGGGCGGTGCTCCAGGACGTGCTCCACGCCATTATGGACCAGCCCGAGAAGGTTGCGGCCGGCGATACCGATGCCGTTGGCGACCTCTTTGCAGGCCTGACACTCAGCGGTATAGCTATGCAGATCGCGCGCACCAGCCGTCCTGCATCCTGCACCGACCATCTCTTCAGCCACTATCTCGATATGACCGCCCACCGCTATAAGGGCGAGCTGCAGAGCCACGGATTCCAGGTGGCCATCGGAACCCTGACGATGTGCGCGTTCTTCGACGAGTTCCTCAAACTCGACCTCACGAAGCTCGACCCTGACGCTTGCGCCGCCGCCTGGCCTACGCTCGAGCAGGAGCAGGCCCGCGCCCGCGAGGTGTTCAAGGACTTCGTGGACCCCGAGTTCGGTGCGAAGCAGATAGCCCTGAAGTATCACGACGCCGACGAGGTTCGCGCCCAACTTACGCGCTTCAAGGAGAACTGGCCAGAGCTCAAGGAGAAATACCGCAAGCAGGTCTGGACCTTCGAGAAGATGCAGAAGTGCTTCAGGATTGTCGGCGCGCCCGCCGATCCGGAGGATATCGGAGTAAGCCGCGAGAAACTGCTCTCGATCGTTCCCTATACCCAGCTGATGCGCTACAGGATCAACCTCCTCGACCTCGCGAAACGCGGCCGCTTCTATGACGAACTCGTTGCCGCCGTGTTCGGCAAGGGTGGCGCCTGGGAAATCTAGTCTATTCTTATTGCCTTCGAGCGTCGGCTGCTCTCCACCGGCACCGTCTCGCTACGCTCGACCCCACCATTCGCTTCGCTCATGGTTCCCCCTCTTACGCGCCCGAGGGTCGTGAGGGTGTTTACAGCAAGCCTTTTTAGGCTTGCGGCCCGAGCAGAAGGGCTTTAGCCCGCCGGGGG
>JAKSKA010000039.1 GCA_024401915.1 Bacteroidales bacterium | reverse complement strand
CGTTCTCATCCACGCTTTCGCCGCGACGGCCGTAGTGGCCCGTCGCCACCATCTCCGCTCCGAGCGAAAGTGCCTTTTCGAGGAAGGCGTCGAACTTGATCTCCCTGTTGCAGAGCACGTCGGGATTCGGGGTCCGGCCTTTGGAATACTCGTCGAACATATAATCGACGACGCGTTTGCGGTACTCCGCGCTCAGGTCCACGAAATAGAAGGGTATGCCTATCTTCCGTGCGACCATCTCCGCGACGAAACGGTCCTCCTCCCACTCGCAGTCGCCGTGGAGGGTGCCTTCGGTATCGTGCCAGTTCTGCATGAAGAGCCCGAAGACGTCGTGTCCCTGACGCTTCAGAAGCAGAGCGGCCACGCTGGAATCCACGCCGCCGGAGAGTCCTACGCAGATTTTCATTGGAAGTCGGCCATTCGTGAAACGGGTGCGACGTCGAGAGAGGTCCTCTCCCCCGCCAGCCAGTGGTGGTATCCGGCGATGGCTATCATCGCCGCATTATCCGTAGTGAACTTGAATTCAGGAAGATAGGTGTTCCAGCCGCGCTTCTTCCCCTCTTCTTCGATACGGCTGCGCAGGCCGCTGTTGGCGGATACGCCTCCGCCTATCGTGACCTCCTTGATGCCGGTCTGCTTCGCCGCCTTGACGAGCTTGTCCATCAGTATGTCTATGAGGGTCTTCTGGAAGGAAGCGCAGATGTCTTCCTTGTTCTTTTCCATAAATTCCGGGTCACGGGCCATCTCGTCCCTGACGAAGTAAAGGAGTGAGGTCTTGATGCCGCTGAAACTGTAATCGAGGCCGGGTATCTGCGGCTTTGCGAATTTGAAACGCTTCGGGTCGCCGAGCTTAGCGAGCCTGTCGATTATCGGGCCGCCAGGATAGCCGAGCCCCAGCATCTTGGAGCATTTGTCGAAAGCCTCGCCCACCGCATCATCGATGGTCTGGCCGAGTATGGTGTACTCGAGCGGCGAATCCACCCTGACTATCTGGGAGTTACCCCCGCTTACCAGAAGGCATAGATAAGGGAAGGCAGGTTCCCTTACCGGCTTGTCCTCCTGGCGTATGAAGTTCGCAAGGATATGGCCCTGGAGATGGTTCACCATCACGATCGGGATGTCGAGGGCCAGTCCCATCGCCTTGGCGAAGGAGGTCCCGACGAGCAGGGAGCCGAGAAGTCCCGGTCCGCGGGTGAAAGCGATAGCGGTCAGCTCCGAGGCCTTGACACCGGCCCTCGAGAGGGCTTCGCTCACCACCGGCACTATGTTCTGCTCGTGAGCCCTGGATGCGAGTTCGGGCACGACGCCCCCGAATGCCCTGTGGACATCCTGGGAGGCGATGACATTGGAAAGCAGATATCCGTCCCTGATGACGGCCGCCGAAGTGTCGTCGCAGGAGGATTCTATTCCGAGAATTATATCAGGCATATTCGGATACTATTTTGAACACGCAAATTTAGCAAGATTTTTGCTATATTTGTCATTTATACGCATATGTATAGGAAAGGCTCATATTTTCTCGCGCGTGCGCTCGCATTTGTGGCGGTGCTGCTGATGGCGGCCCTGCTGGCCGTGCAGCTGCCGTCGGTGCAGACCGCTCTCGTGAAGAAAGCCGCCGCAATCCTGGAAGAGAAGACACAGGCCAGGATAGAGGTGGGCAGCGTTTCCATACTTCCAATCAACACCCTGATCGCGAACGACGTCCTCATCCTTGACCCCACACCGTACGAAGACCCTCTGGGATACCGCAGGGCCGACACCCTGCTCCATATCAGGAACCTCAACGCCACCTTCAGCTTCCGCAGCCTGCTGGGCGGCGGCGGGATAAAGCTGAGGCGGGCCGTCGTGAACGGAGCCAGCCTGAACCTCACCACAGAGGAGGGCGGGAGCAACATCAGCCGCCTCTTCCACAGCGAAAAGAAGGGCAAGGGCGGACTGTCCCTGGCCGCCACCCGCGTAGAGGTCAATGACTTCCATTTCAGACTCATCAACTTCAAGAAGGCGCCCCTGCCGGAAGAGAAACCCGGGACGGACTGGGCCAACCTCGACGTGAAAGCGTGCGTCAAGGCAAGGAACATCAGCTTCGCGAACGGCATCTTCGACGGCGTGGCCGAGAAGGTGACGCTCTGGGACCACAGGGGTTTCGGCGCCAACCTCATAAGCTGCGACTGCCGCATCGGGAACGGGAAGACGGTCCTGAGCAAGCTACATTTCGACGACGGCTGCAGCGACCTCTACTGCAAATACTATTCGATGAACTACGGCAGCGTCAAGGGGCTGGCGAACTACATCGACGAGACCAGGATGGAGCTCGCGTTCGACAAGGGCTGGTTCGCGATGGAGACCGTCTACAGGATTTGCGGATGCGACAGCGGACGCAAGGTCATCTGGAAAGTCAGCGACGGAATGGCCCAGGGCTACGTCAACGACCTCCACGTCAAGGATTTCCGCTTCAAGGACCTGTACAGCGGGGTCAGCGGGCTTTTCAACGGCAGCATAACCGGCCTGCCGGACATCAACTTCAGCAGCATCGACACCCACGTCATCCTCGATCCCACCGACGCCGCAAGCCTCAACGCCTTCGCCCTTGCCTGGTCGCCCGGAGCGAAATATGACTTCAGCAAACTGGAGCCCGGACGCAGGTTCATAGCCGAAGCGTCCACCCGCGGCATACTGAACGATTTCGGGGTCAGCTGCCGCATATCGGAAGGAAAGGGCCGGGCGGATGCAAGGCTCAACTTCTCTGACCTTCTCAAAACGAATGCGCCCATCGTGATGCGCCTGTCCTCCGACACGAGGGATTTCGATCTCTCGGCCCTGACCGGCAAGGCCTTCCTCGGTCCCGTCAGCGCCACCGGCAAAGCCACTTCCGTGTTCAGGAACGGCACCAGCGGCCTCTTCGACTTCGATATCGACACACTCGGGATAAGCAGCATAACGCTGGACGGCCGCGAATACAGGGACATCTCAGCGAGCGGACGCAACAGGGGCGGCAGCGGCGGAGCGGAACTCCACTCGCGCGACAAGGGAGTGAACCTCGACGCCGAATTCACCAGGACAGCCGGCAGCCAAAGAAGCGGCGATGGCGCAGGTACGACATTGTCAACCCTCAAGGCCGACATCCCCACGGCGCTGCTCTCCGCCTTCGGGCTCGACGAGTGGGGCGATGCGGCACTCAGCTGCAGGGTGGACGGCAGCCTCAGCGAAAAGGACAGCGACGGAGCGATGAACGGCACCCTGTCGGTAACGGACGTCGTGTTCACGGAGAATTCGGTTCCCACCCCCGTCGAAGACCTCCAGCTCTCGATGGAGAGCGCCGGCGACGGTATGGACCTCAGGCTCACGACGCCCTTTGCGGACGCAAGCTACAGCGGCAGCAACACGATTGCCGGAATAATCGGCGACATCAGGGCCATCACCATAGACAGGGAGCTCCCTGCGCTGCAGGGGAAAGGGCCGAAGAAGGGAGACGGCACCGGCAAGGAGTATGCCGTGGATATGGATTTCCACGACACCAGGCCGCTCCTGTCTCTGCTGAAGCCCGGCCTATTCATCGCCGACAGCAGTTCGGTCCACATCTCCGTGGACAGGAACGGGACGCTTACCGGAGACATAAAGTCCGGCAGGCTCGCATATAACGGCGCCTACATCAAGGACGCACGCATCACGCTCGACAACCATTACAGCCAGCTGCGCGCCGTGGTCAACGGCTCCGAGCTGAAAGCCGGCAACCTCATTGCCGCCAAGCCTATGCTCAACACCAGGGCGTCGGGCGGCAAAGTGTATGCGGACCTGGAGAGCCAGGGACTGCAGGGTGACGGCAACATCAGCGAGATCCATATCAGGGGCGAAATCGGGCGCAGCCCCGACGATTCCCTCACGGCGAGGTTCAATCCGGAAGGCTCGTTCATAAATATCGGCAAGGACAGCTACACCTTCAGCGATTCCGAATTCAGCCTGAACGGCCACGAATTCCAGTTCGACGGTTTCCGCATCGACGGTCCCGGGAGCAGCCTTATCCTGGACGGAGGCATCACTCCTTCCGGCAGGGACACGCTGACGCTGGCCCTCGACAATTTCGACATCTCCGTCCTGAACGGGTTCCTCGCGAAGAACAGCGCCCTCGACGGACGCATCTCCGGCAAGGCGGACATACTCTCTCCGAGCGGGGACGCGCTCAAGGCCTCGGCCCGCTTCGACTGCGATTCGCTTTCGATCTCCGGCGCCCTTGTCGGCCGCATAAGCCTCAACGGCAACTGGGACAAGCAGAAAGACTCGCTCTACGCCCACATAGTTGATGAGAGCAACGGAAAGCGCGGCCTGTACGCGGAAGCCTCATACAAGCCTTCCAGGAAGGAAATAGATGCGGACGTGGTCCTGGACGCCTTCCAGCTCGCGCCATTCGCGCCCTTCCTCAAGGAGACCTTCACGGAACTCGGAGGTTCCATCAGCGGTGAGGTGACGGCAAACGGCCCTCTCGACAAGATCAGGCTGGGAAGCAACGGAATGGTGCTCGAGGACGCAAAGATGAGGCTGGCGGCAACGGGTGCCGTGCTGACGGCAAACGGTCCCGTCAGGGTGAACGACAACTCGCTCTACCTGGATTCGATAAAGATTACCGACGACTCCTCCGGAAAGGGCACGCTTATCGGTTCCATCTACTTCAACGAATCCGGCAAGCCGGAGCTAGATGCATCCATCGACATCGACAGGATAAAGGTCGTGGACAGCGAGGGTGAAGGCCCGGAAAGCGTGTACGGAAAGATGTACGCATCCGGCAAGGCTGTGGTGTCGGGTCCCTTCAACGCCCTCAGGATCGAAGCCGACGTGGCAACCATAGGCAACGGTGAAGTCCATATCCCCCTGAACACGAGCAGCACCAACTCCAGGAGCGACCTTCTCGAATGCTACGAGGAGGAAGTGACGGTCACGGACCCTTACGAGGATATGATGAAGAAGAGCGCCGTGAAGCTCAAGTCCAAATCAAACATAGACTTCCACGCCCGCGCCAGGGTGTCCAGGGAGCAGACGCTCGTGGTCGAGCTCAACAAGGCGAACGGAATGGTTGCGACCGTGGGCGGCTCCGGACTCGCCGACATCAGCCTGAACCCGGCGCGCGGCATACTCAACGTCGAAGGCGACTACAACATCGACAGGGGCAACTTCCATTTTGCAGTACCGGGCCTGCTGGAGAAGGATTTCAGCATCGACAACGGCAGCCGGATCAACTTCGTCGGGGACGTGAAGGAAAGCATCCTGGACGTCTCTGCAACCCATTCCCTCAGGACTTCGCTTACGAACATACTCGCCGATACGACGGCCGTCTCCTCGAGGAGGGCCGTGAACTGCATCCTGTCCATCACCGACAGGCTGAAGGACCCGAAGCTCGGATTCAAGATAGACATCCCCGACCTCGACCCGACCACCAAGTCCCAGGTCGAGTCAGCGCTGAACACCCCGGACAAGCTGGAGCAGCAGTTCTTCTCGCTGCTTCTGATAGGGACCTTCGCCCCGACGGAGCAGTACGGAGTCATCGACCGTAACAATATGCTCATCTCCAACTTCAGCGAGGTGATGTCAAGCCAGATAAACTCCATACTCCAGAAGCTCAACGTGCCGCTCAACCTCGGTTTCGAATATGAACAGAACGGGGCCGGGAACAACACCTTCGGAGTCAATGCGAGCGCCAACCTGCTCGACGACAGGATGACCGTGAGCGGCCAGGTGGGCAACAAGCGCTACAGCAACTCCAGCAGCGCGACGGGAGACATAGTCGGCGACCTCGACGCTGAATACAAGCTGGGCAGGAACGGTAATTTCCGCATCCACCTCTTCTCCCATTCGGCCAACGAGCTGTCAAGCTATCTGGACCTCTCGCAGCGCTACGGCGGCGGTCTGACCTACCAGAAGGAGTTCAATTCGTTCTGGAAGTTCCTGGGCCGTATGTTCGTTCCCAGGAGCAAGCGCGCCGAGGGAAGGCACGAGAGACAGAGGGAGACGACCACAATGGAAATCGGAGGGACGCAGTGATGGACGCGAGGGAGGTCTTGAAGGAATACTGGGGCTATGACAGCTTCCGTCCGATGCAGGAGGAGATAATCGCTGCCGCTTCCGAGGGGCGCGACGTGCTCGCGATCCTGCCCACAGGCGGCGGCAAGTCGGTGTGCTTCCAGGTGCCGGCAATGATGAAGGAGGGCCTGGCGCTCGTCGTAACCCCGCTCATCGCGCTGATGAAGGACCAGGTCCAGAACCTCGAAGCCAAGGGCATGAAGGCGCTCGCCATCCACGCCGGAATGAACAGGCGCGAAGTGGACATCACCCTCAACCATGCCGCCTACGGGGACTGCAAATTCCTTTACGTGTCGCCTGAGAGGCTGAAGACCGAGCTTTTCAGATCCTACGTGGAGATGCTCAAAGTGAGCTATCTCGTGATAGACGAGGCCCACTGCATCTCGCAATGGGGCTACGATTTCAGACCGGAGTACCTCCAGATCGGAGAACTGCGCGAGATCATCGGCGCGCCCGTGATAGCGCTTACGGCCACCGCCACCCCGACGGTCGCGGAGGACATAATGGAGAAACTCCGTTTCAAGGAGAAGCTGCTGCTGAAGAGCGGGTTCGAAAGGCCCAACCTCTCCTACATCGTCAGGGAGTGCAAGGACAAGACCGGCCAGCTGCTCGATATCTGCCGCGGTGTCGAAGGCAGCGGCATCGTGTATATGCGCCATCGCCGCAAATGCGAGGAGGTGGCGACGCTGCTGAAGGAGAACGGCATCTCCGCATCGTTCTACCACGCCGGGCTCGGGAGCGCCACGCGCGCCAGCCGCCAGGAGGACTGGAAAAAGGGCGCTATACGCGTGATGGTCTGCACCAATGCCTTCGGAATGGGCATAGACAAGAGCGACGTGCGCTTCGTGGTCCACCTGTCCCTGCCGGAAAGCCCGGAAGCCTATTTCCAGGAGGCCGGACGCGCGGGACGTGACGGCAAGCGCTCCTATGCCGTGCTGCTTTGGAACAGCCTGGACGTGAAGAGGCTGCGCGAACTGCGCGGGGTCAGCTTCCCCTCCTTGGAGTTCATCGAGGACATCTACCAGAAGATCCACGTCTTCTACAATCTGCCTTACGACACGGGCAAGGGGCTGCAGCTGAAATTCGACATCGGAGAATTCACCTCGCACTTCAAACTGGACAAGAGTGCGACCTGGTATGCAATCAAATATCTCGGCCAGTCCGGCCACATCACCCTCTGCGAGGACATAGACATTCCGACAAGGGTTCAGATACTCGCCGAGAGGAACGCGCTCTACGACATCGATCTGCCGGAGCCCGAGATGGCCGCACTGCTGGAATGCCTGATGCGCCGTTATACCGGCATCTTCTCCTTCACGACACCTATCGACGAGGAGAGGCTCGCAGCGGAGACCGGCACCACCGTCCCTTACCTCAGGCAGCTGCTGTACGGGCTTTCGCTGGAGCACGTGATACGCTATGTTCCCTGCGACCACAGCAGCGTGCTGATAATCCACCACGACAGGCTGATGCCTGGCAACGTGGACCTGCAGAAGGAGAGGTACGAATTCCTGCTGCGCTGTTACGATGAGCGCACGGAGGCTATCATCGCTTATGCGGCCGGCGGCACGGAATGCCGTTCCAGGCGTCTGCTGCGCTATTTCGGGCAGGAGGAGACACAGGACTGCGGCTGCTGCGACGTGTGCCGTGCGTCAAAGAAGGGAAGCACGGAAGAGCGCTTGAGGAGATTCGCAGCAGACCACCCCGGATGCAGCGTCGAGGAGCTGAGGGCCTGGCTTTCGGACCCGGCGAACGGGATGCCGGCGAACGCCGTCGGAATCTGGAGAAAAATGATGGACGAAGGAACGATATGAAAGGAAAACTATATCTGATACCCTCACCGCTGGGGGACAATGAAATCACGGAAGTGCTGCCGGCCACTACGATCCGGACCGCCTGCAGCCTGAAATGCTTTGTCGTCGAAGAGACGAGGACGGCAAGGAGGTTCCTGTCCCGCGCGGGTCTGAAGGGCCACATCGAGGAACTGGAGTTCCACGAACTGAACGAGCACACGCTTCCCGCCGAAGTGGAAGCGCTCTATCCCCTCTTCGAACGCGGAGACGTGGGGCTCATCTCCGAGGCGGGCCTTCCCGCCGTTGCGGACCCGGGCGCCCAGCTGGTGGCCCTGTGCCACCGGAAAGGCATAGAAGTAGTGCCGCTGGTAGGGCCGTCGTCCCTGATGATGGCGCTGATGGCATCGGGAATGAACGGGCAGTCCTTCGCCTTCTGCGGCTATCTGCCGGCAAAGACGGACGAGAGGAAGGAGGCGCTCAAGGACATCGAGAAGCGCTCGAAAGCCCTCAAACAGAGCCAGCTACTAATCGAGACGCCCTACGGCAACGATGCCTTCTCCGCTGACGCGCTGCGCTACCTGCAGCCCGGGACGAGGCTCTGCGTCGCCGCAGACCTCACCCTGCCGGACCAGACCATAAGGACGGCAAGCATCGAGCAGTGGAAGAAAGGACCTGCGTTCACCATAGGCAAGAGGCCCTGCGTATTCATAATACTTGGATGAAGATGGATGGAAAGATAGAACTTGAAGGTATGCGTTTCCACGCATTCCACGGCTGTCTGCCGGAAGAGCAGCGCTCGGGGAACGAATTCGTCGTCGATTTCAGCTGCCGCTGCGACATAGGCAAGGCCGTGGAGAAAGACGACCCGTCCTGTACCGTGGATTATTCCGTCGTCTATGACATCGTCGCCCGGCAGATGGAGGACAGGCACAATCTGCTCGAGACCCTGGCGGCAAAGATCCTCGATGCTGTCCTGGAAAGGTTCCCGACGATCACGGAAGCCTGCGTGAGGGTGGCGAAGCTCAATCCTCCCGTCGCTGGCGAAGCCGCGCTCTCAAGAGTGAGCGTCAGCAGGAAAGTCAGTGGTCGGAAGCCCCGAGGCTGATTTCCACGATACGTCCGACCGCGTCCCTGTCCCAGGGGCGTGACACCCTTATATAATTAGAGGTATATCCCGACATCATCCCGTCCTTGTCCTTCGATTCGAAGAGGACGGGAAGGGTCATCCCTGTGTGGGATGAGACGAATTCGGAATGCAGGCGGGCGCAGAGGGCCTCGAGCGACGCGACGCGGCGCGACTTTTCCTCCTCGCTGACCTGGCCCGGCATAGATGCCGCAGGCGTGCCGGGACGCCTGGAATAAGGAAATACGTGTATGAATGCCGGTCTGATACGCTCGAGGAAGGCCTTCGTCTCCCCGAAGAGTTCTTCCGTCTCGCCCGGAAGGCCGACCATCACGTCGATGCCGAAGAACACCTTCGGGCTGCCGGGTTTCTCGAGGGTACGGCGTATGTATGAGATGCGTGACTCGAAGAAGTCCGTGTCGTAATGGCGCCCCATACGGGAGAGCAGCTCATCGCAGCCCGTCTGGAGGGGGATGTGGAAATGCGGCTGGAATTTCATCCCATCAGTGCCGATCCAGTCTATTATCTCCTCGGTGAGGAGGTTGGGCTCTATGCTCGATATGCGGTAGCGTTCAATGCCGTCCACCTCCTGCAGCGCCTTCAGCAGGTCGAGGAAGCTCTCCCCGCTGCTGCGCCCGAAGTCGCCGGTGTTGACGCCGGTGAGGACTATCTCCCTGACGTCGGCTGCGGCGATGGCTTCGGCATTCCTGACACATTCGATGATGGGGATGTTGCGGCTTTCGCCTCTCGCGTAGGGTACGGTGCAGTATGCGCAATAATTGTTGCAGCCGTCCTGGACCTTGAGGAAGGAACGCGTACGCTCCCCTGTGCTGTATGCAGCGAAAATCCCGTCCGGC
>JAKSKA010000038.1 GCA_024401915.1 Bacteroidales bacterium | reverse complement strand
GGCAGGATGGCCAACCGCCACGGACTCGTGGCCGGAGCAACAGGTACGGGAAAGACAGTAACGCTGCAGGTACTCGCGGAGACGTTCTGCCAGGCCGGCGTGCCCTGTTTCATGGCCGATATGAAAGGCGACCTGAGCGGCATCAGCCAGACCGGTGCGATGAGCGGCTTCATCGAGAAGAGATGCGCGGAGTTCGGGATAGAGAACCCATCCTTCCAGAGCTGCCCGGTTCAGTTCTTCGACGTATTCGGAGAGAAGGGCCACCCTATGCGCACCACCATCTCCAATATGGGACCGCAGCTCCTGAGCCGTCTTCTCGAGCTGAACGAGACCCAGGCCGGCGTGCTCGACATCATATTCAGGGTCGCTGACGACAAGGGCCTTCTCCTCATCGATATGAAGGACCTGCGCTCGATGCTCAACTACGTGAGCGAACACGCGAAGGAGCTCCAGACAGCCTACGGCAACGTCACATCGGCTTCCATCGGCGCAATCCAGCGCGCACTCCTCAGCCTCGAGAGCCAGGGTGCAGACAAGTTCTTCGCCGAACCCTCCTTCGACATCCAGGACCTCTTCAAGACGCGCGACGGCAAGGGAATGATGAGCGTGCTCGCTGCAGACAAGCTGATGATGAACCCGAAACTCTATTCGAGCTTCCTCCTCTGGCTGCTCAGCGATATCTACGCCACCCTCCCCGAGGTCGGAGACCAGGAGCTGCCCAAGCTTATCTTCTTCTTCGACGAGGCCCACACACTCTTCGACGACACGTCGAAAGCGCTTGTGGACAAGATCGAGCAGGTGGTAAGACTCATCCGAAGCAAGGGCGTAGGCGTTTACTTCGTGACCCAGAACCCCACCGACATTCCCGACAGCATACTCGGCCAGCTCGGCAACCGCGTCCAGCACGCCCTGCGCGCCTACACGCCCAAGGACCAGAAAGCCGTCAGGGCAGCTGCGGAGACCTTCCGCGCAAATCCCGAATTCAAGACGGACGAAGCCATAATGAATCTCGAGACAGGCGAGGCGCTCGTCAGCTTCCTCGACGAGAAAGGCGCGCCCGCAGTTGTGGAAAGGGCACGCATCCTCTTCCCTCTCAGCCAGATAGGAGCAATCACCGACCAGCAGAGAGCGCTCTGTATGATGGCTTCCGGCCTGTCCGGAAAATATGACACCGTCGTGGACCGCCGTTCAGCCTTCGAGGTGCTGCTCGAAGACAGTCAGGAAGCACAGGCGGCACAGGAAGAGCAGGCGAAGGCAGTCGCAAAGCAGAAAGAGTCCTCCAAGAAGGGCAAGACCATAGGCGGCGCCGTACTCTCAGCCGCTATTGGAGCAGCGATCACGAGCGTGACGCGCAGCGCAGGAACCGCAGCGGCAAACGCCATTACCGGCAAGAAGAGCAAATCCAATACAGGAAAGGACATAGCCGGGAAGGCCATCACCAACGCGACCTCCTCCGCTATGAGGACGCTTGCGAGAAGCATACTCGGAAGCCTGATCAAAAAATGATGTCGTTAAAAACAAAAGGTGCCGTCCTCGTGGCGGCACTTCTTTTATCCGCACATCCATCGAAGGCGCAGGATGCCACGATGACGGCGCTCAGCCCGGAGGACATCGAGCTGATGAGGTCCATCTCGCAAATCCAGGACGGAGTGAAATTCCACTTCGTCCCCCTCGTAGGCTATAATCCCGGCTACGGTTTCATATTCGGTGCGAGCGCAAGCCTGACCAACTACGGCAGCCAGCCGTCCTACTATCCCTCCTACAAATCGCGTTTCGACCTGGGAGGCAACATTATGGGCGATTACGGGAAAGCGCTCAACGCGCTCTGGCAGAAGCCCCTGCACTCAAGCAGCCTGTCCCTCGCAGCCTTCTTCCGATACAACAGCGGCAACACCGGACGCTTCTACGGCTACTCCGGAGACCCCTTCGGATATGACTACACCAAAGACGGCCTGGGTAACGGCAGCAGGAACTGCTACGAGCGCACGATGTGGACTCTCGGAGGCCAGGTGACAGGCCGCATAACAAAGAGCTGGAGCTGGACCGGCGGACTCGAATTCAGGAGCTGCGACGTGACGGTTCCGGAAAGCGGCGTACTCGCCGAATACGCAGCGGCAAAGCTGGTCAGCGGCGGCACGGACAGGATGGGGCTTCTCAAGATCGGTGTCACCAGGGACACCAGAGACCGCATTTCCGTCCCGACAGGCGGCTTCAAGTGCGACATCTACGCGTTCAACGTCCTCAGTTCCGGAAAATACGACCTCAGGGCCGCGGGCCACACAAGGCTATACTTCTCGACGCCATCGAAGCGCACGACATTTGCGGCGCACTTCGGGCTCCAGGTAAATGCGATAGGCGGCATCCCCTGCATCCACAAGCAGGAGATCTGCGCCTGCACCCTTGAGGACAACTTCGGGGAAGGTCTCGGCGGACAGGGCACCATCCGCGGAATCATTCCCGGCAGAATCGTCGGAAACGGTTACGAATGGACCAATTTCGAACTCCGCTTCAGGATTATCGAAAAGAAGAGCAGCCTTGGCAGGATACTGCTCGCAATCAATCCTTTCCTGGACTCGGGAAGCGTCATCCAGCCCTGCAACACGGCTGAGATAGCAGCGATGAGAGGAATCTCCGCAGACGACGTGGAGAAGATGTCAAGGAAGATCCACAGTTCCTTCGGAGCCGGGATCAAGTTCGGGCTCGATTCGTCCGTTTTCTCCATCGAAGCCGCAAAAGCCTTCAAGGAAGAAGACGGTCCGTTCACCATCTACTGTTCCTGCAACTATTGTTTCTGAAATACGTCAGGGACGTCAGCTACCATCCCGGAACAGGTCAAGTGCTCCCTGGAAACCGTGCCCCCCTAGGCAACGTAAGAGGGCGGACCCGTCAGGGTGGGGCCGAACGAAGTGAGGCGTTTCCAGGGAGCAGCTTGATCCCGGGCGGGATGCTTGGGAAATCCCTGACAAGTCATTCTCCGACCGCTTCGGAAATCTCCCTGATCAGGGCCGCGCTTGCGGCAGGCCTGAGGGATGAACTGTCGATATAGCGGTCATAGCCTTTATCCAGCATCCCGGACTTGCCCTTTATCTCCAGGACCTTGCGAAGCCTCAAATCGAGGTCGGCGAGCCTGGACGGATCGGAGCCTATCCAGCCCACTATCATATCGAGGGAGCGGCTTACATCCGTAGGCATAAGCAGCACGTCCGCTCCGGCCTTGTACGCCGCGAGACAGGCCTGTGCGCCCTTGTCAGGGCCTTTGAAGAAATCCAGTACGCCCTTCATATTCAGCGCATCGCACATCACTATCCCGTTGAATCCCATACGGTTGCGGAGCAGGCCGGTAATTATGGCCGGAGAGATCGACGCCGGAAGGGAATCCAGAGCCGGCACGAGAAGGTGGCCGGCCATAATCATCTCGACGCCCTCGGAAATCAGCTTACGGAAGGGATAGAGTTCTATCGAATCGAGCCTCTGGAGCGGCAGGTCCAGCACCGGGAGTCCCTTGTGGGAATCGACACGGGTATCGCCGTGTCCGGGGAAATGCTTGGCGCAGGGCCAGGCTCCCCCGTCCCTCAGGCCGCGTGCATACGCGCCTCCATAACGTGCGACCTTGTCCCTGTCCGCCCCGAACGAGCGTGCACCGATCACATTGTTTTCCGGGTCGAGGACGACATCGATGCAGGGAGCCAGATTCACCTGCACCCGCACCTGGGCCAGCTCGGCGGCGACGGCACGTCCCATCTCATATACCAGAGAGTCGTCCGGGAGACGTGCGAGGCTGCCCTGGCGCGGAAAGCGCTGATAGGTATTCAGACGCATCGCAAGCCCGCATTCCGCATCCGTATAGACGGTCAGCGGCAGAGAGGCGAGGCGCTGGAGGCCGTTGAGTCGCTCCACCGCCGGGCCCGTGTTCTTGCCCATCAGAATCAGGCCGCCTATCTGCTCGTCGCGGACGCAGTGGTCCTCCTCCGCCTTGCGGGCTTCCCCATAGCGGTCGTCCGCCGTCACGACGATGAGCTGTGCCACCTTCGCCCTGACGGACAGAGTGTCCACCAGGCTGTCTATGGCGTGGAGATACGCCTCGCGTACAGGTGCCGCAGCGTGCGCAGCACAGGAATGAAGGGTCAGCAAACAGACCGGAAGGAGCAGAAAGGCTTTTTTCATAGCGCAAATTTAATTATTTTTGCAGCAATGAGAAAGATTACTGCAACACTGATGGCAGCGCTCTGCCTTTGCGCCTGCAGAAACGGCGGGAACGCACAGAACGAGCCTGTGGAAGAGCCTATGCCGCCCATAGGATTCCGCTACGACACACTATACCACGAATCATACACCATCAAGCCCGGCGACGTGTTCGGAACGGCGATGGAGAAGCTCGGGGTCGATGCGGCCAGGAGCGCCAGCCTGCTCCGTCTCGCCGACTCGCTTTTCGACGTCAGGAAATTCCGCGCAGGCAACGTGATGGACGCCTATATGAGCGGGGACTCCACCTCCCGCAGGACGGAATACGTGACCTATGCCCACAACCGCATCAGGACCACCGTCTTCCAATGCGGCGACTCGCTTGCCGTATGGGACTGGATCAAACCGGTCGAGAAGCAGAAACGCTACGCTGACGTCACGATAAAGAGTTCCCTCTGGAACGATATGATCGCCGCCGGGGCATCACCGGAACTGATAATGGAGCTGGCGGACATCTACCAGCGGAGCGTGAATATGTTCTGCCTGCAGCCCGGGGACCGCTTCCGCAGCATCTACACCCAGAGCGTCTGCGAAGACGAGGTGATCTCCATCGACACCGTCCATTTCTGCATCTTCAACAGCGGCGCGACGGAGGTCGGAGCCCTGAGATACACGCCTGAAGGAGAGAAGACAGGATACTGGGGCAAGGACGGCGTCAGCCTCAAGAAGATGTTCCTGAAGGCGCCCCTGCGCTACAACAGGATAAGCAGCGGATTCACCTACCACCGCGTCCATCCCATCACCGGCAAGGTCCGCGCCCACACCGCCGTGGATTACGCCGCACCCACCGGCACGCCGGTCCACGCCATCGGCGACGGAGTGATAACCCGGAGCAGCTGGGATTCGTCAGGTGGCGGCAACTACATCAAGATCAAGCACCCGCAGGGCTACGAGAGCGGCTATATGCACCTCTCCCGCTATGCATCAGGCATCAGGCCGGGAGTCCACGTGAGCCAGGGCCAGCTTATCGGCTATGTCGGTTCCACCGGCCGCAGCACCGGTCCCCATCTTGATTTCAGGATGTGGCTGAAAGGAAAGCCCGTCAATCCGATGACGCTCAACTCCCCGAGCACGGAACCGCTTGCGAAGAAATACCGCGAGGACTTCGGTCTCCGGTATGAGGCATACATAAGCCTTCTCGCCGACACGGACTCGCTCAGGGCCATCTCGGCATCAGACTCGCTCAGGACAAGGCGCTAGTCCTTGTCCCAGGCTTCCCTCTTGACTTTCTCCAGGTACTCGTCGATTCTGCGGAGTTCCCTGGGGATTCTTATTTTCTGGGGACAGTTCCTGGTGCAGCGGCCGCAGGAGATGCAATGGTCCGCCTGGTTCTCACGGTTTACAAGTTTGTCGTAATCGGCAAGATAGCGGCGGCGCACCCTGGCATAGTTCTCCTGGTCGGGAGACTTCACGTAGGTCCCGGCATTGACGTGGCGGTTGTAGAAGCGGAACACCCCGGGAATATCGATGCCATAGGGACAGGGCATACAGTACTGGCAGCCCGTACAGGGCACCAGGTTGAAGTCCCCGAGGTCGTGGGCAACGTTCTCGAGCAGTTCAAACTCCTTCTTCTCAAGGGGCTTGAATTCGGAATAGGTCCTGAGGTTCTCCTGAAGGTTGTCCATATAGGTCATTCCGCTCAGGACGGTAAGGATGCCGGGGAATGAGCCCGCAAAACGGAAAGCCCAGGAAGCCAGGGACTTGTCGGGCTCGGCCGTTTTCAGCCTTTCGGCGAGGACGGAGGGCAGTTTCGCGAGCTCCCCTCCCCTGAGGGGCTCCATTATGACGATGGGAATCCCCATCTCATAAAGGCGCGTATAGAGATACTCGGCATTACCGGCCTGCTTCCAGTCGAGGTAGTTCATCTGGATCTGGACGAAGTCCCAATGATATTTCGGATGGAGGGCCAGCACGGAATCCATAGCAGCATTGTCTCCGTGGAAGGAGAAGCCGAGATGGCGGATATGGCCCTCGCTGCGTTCCTTCAGGAGGAAATCCATTATTCCGGTCTCCTCGAACCTGGTCTTGAAATCGTCAGCGCTCTTTACCGAGTGGAGGAGATAGTAATCGACATAGTCCGTCTTGAACACGGAAAGCGAGTTCCTGAACATCCTGACGGAATTCTCGTACGAGCAGTCCGAGAAGTTCGACAGCTTGGTGGCGAGCAGCCACTGCTCCCTCGGGTAGCGTAGCAACGCCTCCGCGGTGGCCCGTTCGCTTTCGCCCTTATGATAAACCGGCGCCGTATCGAAATAATTGACACCGTGGGAGATAGCCATATCAACGAGCCTGTTGACCTCTTTCTGGTTGATGGACTCGCGCCCGTCTTCATCGACCTGGAGTGGCCAGCGCATACAGCCGTATCCGAGCAGGCCGACCTCAGGGTCGTTGCGTTTTACGTTGCCGCACCTGAAAAAGGGATTGCCATTCTGCGCCTTCGATTCCGGGACAGCGGCGGAAACGCCCGCGAGAGCCGCAGCAGCGGCAGAAAGCTTTATGAATTCTCTTCTTTCCATAGCATTCCTAACTGTTGTGGTGGACAGATACGCCGTCCACGGTGATTGCACTTACCGGCCTCACGGGGCAGAGATACTCGCACGCGCCACAGCCCGTGCAGATGTCCTCCATCACGACCGGCCTCGGAAGTTCCCCGTCGTCGGGGATGAGCATCGTTATCGCTCCCACAGGGCAGTGTTTCACGCAGTTGCCGCAGCGTTCCTGTCCGTTGGCGGACAAGCACAGCTCCGGATTGACGTGAGCCGTGCCGATCTTCATCGAAAGCTTGGCGCCCTTCTCAAGGGGCCTTATCGCACCTGACGGGCAGGCATCAGCGCAGGCATTGCACTCCGGACGGCACCAGCCCTTGTCATAGCCCATAACGGGCTGGAGGAAATGGGCGGGGTCGGAGGAGGGACGCAGCACGGAATTGGGGCAGGCGCTGACGCAGAGCTGGCAGGCGGTGCAGCGGTCATAGAAAGTCTCGACGCTTTCAGCTCCGAACGGCACCAGGCGTTCGCTCCGTTGTGGCGTCTGTTTCGGCTTCAATTCTATAACGGACGAGTCCCTGCGGCCCTTTCCGGACAGCGAGGCGGGTATGGCGACGGCGGCGAGGGTGCCGAGGAAATTGCGGCGGGAACGGCTCTGTTCGGCGGATGTACTGCATCCTGCACCGCGCAGGCCATATGAAATCGCGCCGAACTTGCAGTTGCCCAGGCAGTCGAAGCAATCGACGCAACGGGACATATCGACACGGTGGGCGCCGGCATCGATGCAGTGGGCCCTGCACTCGCGTGCACAGCTTCCGCAGTCGCGGCACTTGTCAGTGTCGATCCTTATCGTGAACAGGGAATAGCGGCTGATTGTACCCAGCAGCGTCCCGACAGGGCAGATATTGTTGCACCAGGCCCTGCCCCACATCCAGGCGCAGGCGCCGACCACGAGAAGGGTGGCGAACGCTGTCACCAGCAGGGCGGGCACCAGGCTGCCGTTCCCGCCAAGGGTGGCGAAGGCACGCACTATCCTCCCGTATGCGCTATAGGGCGCGACAAGGGCGATGAGGACCTGGAAATTTAAAACGATGCAGAGCACCGCAAGGGCAAGGATCCCGTACCTGAGCCACTTGCGCTCGGGAACGAAGGCCGTCTTCTTCTTTCTCTTGAAAAGACGGCGCAGACGGATCACAAGGTCCTGGAGTATGCCCAGAGGGCAGATGACCGAACAATAGATGCGTCCGAAGACGAAGGTCGCGAGAAGGATGGCGCAGAGGACGGCAACATTGCCGAGAGCGGCGCCTCCCAGGACCCTCATAACGGTCGGAAGAAGCTGTATCCGGGCCATCCAGCCCCACCAGTCCTGGCCGATACCCACGAAAAGCAGGGTTATGCCCAGGAAGAAAAGGGCCGCAAGGAATATTCTGATTCTTTTCATCATAGTCTAGAGTTTGACTTCGACTTCCTGCCTGATATCGGTAGCGGAAGCGCCGAGCTGGATCTTATACGTTCCGGGGTCGCCGACCCACTTGTGGACATTCTGGTCATAATGGGCGAACGCATCACGCGGAAGGCTGAGCGTAACGGTCTGTGACGCCCCCTTGGCGAGTTTCACCTTGGTGAACTCCTTGAGCTCGCGGGCCGGACGGGGCATTGAAGGATTGACCGGAGCGACATAGACCTGGGCGGCCTCGGAAGCTTCGAAAGAGCCCTTGTTGGTCAGTTTGAAGCTGAGTTCGAAGCCGTCTCCGGACGCTTTCGCGGAAAGGTCGGAATACTCGAAATCCGTATATGTGAGTCCGTATCCGAAAGGATAGAGCGGTGTGGTATTGAACTTCTCTATGCCGCGGTAGCCCACGAAGATGCCCTCGCCATACTCCACCATAGGGTTGCGGCCCCTGGCATCAGGGCGCGGGGATATCTCGACGTTCTTGTAGTAATTATAGGTGGGGTTGGCCTTCTCGTTGCCCCAGAAAGTGAAGGGAAGACGTCCGGAAGGCGATATTTTACCATAGATCATCTCGGCGAGGGCCGTGCCGCCGGCCTGACCGGGATACCAGGCATAGAGGATTGCGGCCGCCTTGTCGGCCCATCCGCTGAAATCCACCTCTCCGCCGGCATTGACCACGACGATGACCTTGTCGCTCGAAGCCATAGCGGTGTGGATGGAACGCTCAGTCTGGTCACGCTTGTAGAAGGGGCTGTACTTGCGGTCCTTGCCCTCCTTCTCGAGGTAGTCGTTGAAGCCTATCGCGAAGACGACTGCATCCGCATTCCTGAATTCCTCCTCTGAAGGGATCTCCTTGCAGACCACGTTGCAGTTCTTTCCCGCAAGGTCCCTGAGTCCCTGATAAAGGGTCACTACCCTGCCTCCGATAGGGAACACGACGCTGCTGCCGCCACCGACAACGAAGCGGTTGGCATTAGGTCCGGTCACAAGGATGGTGGCCTTCTTCTTCGGGAGCCTGAGGGGAAGGATGCCGTTGTTCTTCAGCATCACGACGCTCTCCTCCGCCATCTTCAGCGCACCGGCGCGGCTTGCCGGATCGTCGAGGGCTATGGATTCATCCTTTATGTCCTTGTAGAGCAGGCCGTAGGCGCTGAGGGTCTGGAGGATATGCATACACTTGAGGTCGATCTGAGCCTCGGTCACGATGCCCCTGTCCAGGAGCGGCATTATGCGCTCGGGAGTGAAGCACTGGTTCCCGGGGAACTCCATATCGAGAGGTGATTCAATACAGCCTATCGTCGTGTAGGTGCTCGTCCAGTCGGACATCAGTATGCCCTCGAAGCCCCAGTCCCGCAGATTCTGGAGAAGCTGGGCATTCTCTGAAGCGTGGGCGCCATTGACAGGATTGTACGAGCTCATCACGGCCGCAACGCCGCCCTTCTCGACAGCCTTCCTGAATGCCGGGAAATAAATCTCGTTCATCGTGCGCTCGTCTGCGCGGGAATTTGTGATATGGCGGTCGTATTCCTGATTGTTGAGCGCAAAATGCTTGACTGTCGCAATGACGCCTTCGCCCTGCATACCCTGAATGTATTCGCCTGCGAGCTCACCTGCAAGATAGGGATCCTCTCCCATATACTCGAAGTTCCTGCCACAGAGCGCACTGCGGTAGATGTTCACGCCGGGGCCCAGAAGCACTCCGACTCCCCTGGCCTTGCTGTCACGCGCGACTGCAACGCCTGCAGCCCTGACCACCTCGCGATTGAAAGATGCCGCCGAGGCTATCGCGGAAGGGAAACAGGTACTGTTCGTCTCCACCTCACCGAGCGTCCTGACACCCATAGTGGCATCGGCAAAGAGCACGGAGCGCACGCCCAGACGCGGGATTGCATAGGTATGGAAACGGTCGATCTGGCCGGAGATCAGACGGCACTTTTCCTCAAGGGTCATTTTCGATATCAGTTCTGCCGCCCTGTCCCTGTCCTGCCGGGTGATGCGTGTCGAAGCCGATCGTGATTGGAGTGGAAGAAAGGCCAGAAAGGCCAGAAGAAGCGCTTTTTTGTTCATAATAGTCATTGTTCTTTATTATTGCAAATATAACATTTATCGCGCGCATTTTA
>JAKSKA010000037.1 GCA_024401915.1 Bacteroidales bacterium | reverse complement strand
CTTGTATCGCTGGATGTTGTAACCCTTGTCAGAGCCCTTGCCCAGCTTGAGGGCAGCTTCCTCCCTCTGTTCCTCGGTCCAGCAATAGATTTCCTCCTTGCCCTTCGAGACCTTGTAGAGAGGCGGTGTTGCCAGATAGACATAGCCGTTCTTGATAAGGTCGAACATATAGCGGAAGAAGAATGTCAGGATAAGGCAGGCGATATGGGAGCCATCGACATCGGCATCGGTCATAATGATGATCTTGTGGTAACGGAGACGGCTGAGGTCCATATGCTTCTCGCCGGTTTCGTCCTCCTGGGCCACGGATACGCCGAGAGCCGTGTAGATGTTCTGGATCTCCTGGCTGTCGAAAGCCCTGTCGGCGGCAGCCTTCTCCACGTTGAGGATCTTGCCTCGGAGAGGAAGGATGGCCTGGGTCTTCCTGTCACGGCCCTGCTTTGCCGTTCCACCTGCGGAATCACCCTCGACGAGGAAGAGTTCGCAAACCTCAGGGTTCTTCTCGGAGCAGTCGGCGAGCTTGCCGGGCATTCCGAGGCTGGAGATGCCGGTCTTTCTCTGGACCATCTCGCGGGCCTTGCGGGCGGCATTGCGCGCCGTTGCGGCGAGGATGATCTTCTCTATGATGAGCTTGCCGAGCTTGGGGTTCTCCTCAAGGAAGGTGTCCATAGCGGCGGAAGTGGCCTGGGAAACGGCGGAAGTGACCTCCGTGTTGCCGAGCTTCGTCTTGGTCTGTCCTTCGAACTGGGGTTCGGCAACCTTGACCGAGATGACGGCGTTAAGGCCCTCGCGGAAGTCTTCAGGAGCGAGCTCGCCCTTGTACTTCTCGAGAAGCTTTGCCTTCTCAGCGTAGTTCTTGAGAGCACGGCTGAGGCCCATCTTGAAGCCCTGGAGGTGGGTTCCACCCTCTATCGTGTTGATGTTGTTTACGTAGGAATAGATCTTTTCGCTATAGCCGTTGTTGTACTGGAGGGCTATGTCGATAGGGATGATCTTGTCGGAATTGACCGTGACCGGCTTGGGGATGAGGTGCTCCGCGCCGGCGTCAAGATACTCGATGAATTCGCCGAGTCCGACTTCGGAGAAGAAGGTCTCGGTACGGAAGATCTGCCTTCCACTGGGCTTCGACTCGCCGTTGGCATCGATCACGAACTCGTCGACGAGCTCGCGCTTGTCGGTGAGGACAATCTTGATACCCTTGTTGAGGAACGCGAGTTCGCGGAGCCTGGCGGCAAGGGTGTCGTAGCGGTAAACCGTCGTCTGGGTGAAGATGGTGGCATCGGGATGGAAGGTGATGATGGTTCCGGTGTCGTTGCAGTCACCCTTTATCTCCACGGGTCCGAGAGGCTTGCCCTTCGAGTAGCTCTGCTCGAAGATATGACCCTCGCGGTGAACCTCTGCGACGAGTGAATCGGAAAGAGCGTTCACACAGGAAACGCCCACACCGTGAAGACCGCCGGAGACCTTGTAGCTGGACTTGCTGAACTTGCCGCCTGCGTGGAGGACGTTCAGCACGACCTCGAGTGCGGAACGGTGTTCCTTCTCGTGCATTCCGGTAGGGATGCCACGGCCGTTGTCCGTAACACGGATGGAGTTGTCTTCGAGTATCTGGACGTCGATCGTATCGCAGAAACCCGCCATCGCCTCGTCTATACTGTTGTCGACAACCTCATAGACAAGGTGGTGGAGTCCCCTTTCGGAAATGTCTCCGATATACATCGACGGGCGCTTGCGCACCGCTTCCAGTCCTTCGAGGACCTGGATACTGTTCGCGGAATACTGTTCTTCCGCCTGCTTCATCTCTTCTGTTTCTATCATTGTTCGAAAACGTTATCTATAAACGTACAAATATACTCAAAAAATTACAAAGAAAGTGTGATTCCGAGGATAAACTGCGGAGATTTTTCAGCATAGAGGGCCGACCTTCTCACAGGCTGCCCGAGAAGGTTGCCGACACGCACCCAGACACCGGCCTTGTCGGTGAACTTGAACCGTGCGTCGAGGCCGAGGTCGAGCCATCCCGGGAGTGTGTCCCGAACGCCGGCGACCTCAGCTATACGACCGCTCTCGAAGGCAGCGCTCACGCCCGCGAAAAGGCGTTTGTAGCAGTTGTAAACAGCTCTGAAATTACCTGAGAACAGAGGATCCGAATACACCTCGGGCGCATTCCCGAAATCAGTCCTGCCATATTCGAAACGGCCGTCAGCAGTGAAACGCTCGGACTGCCAGGAGAGGAGCGCGTTGGCGTAGAACCTCTTGTAATCGACATACTCGAATGTTTCCCTCTTCCCGTTCAGAACAGTAGCGGCACTCACGTAAGGAGCGTCCGAAACGCTCTTCCAGCCGGCGCGGAGACAATACTGGAAATGCTGGCCCAGCCAGCCGCGGAAGCCCAGGTCCGCGTTGAGATTTTCACGCGTAGGCACAAAGCCTCCGTATGTCGAGTTGAAATGATGGTTCAGCAGTTTCAGCGACCTGTAGCCGTTGAGCCTGTCGCCGCCCGTCACATTGGCGAATATGTCGAAGCGCCCGTAAGCAAGCGGGATGTCGAAATTCACTGCCGGGAAGATGCCCGCCCTTTCTCCGGACACGCTGATGCGGGCGCCGGCGCTCAGGTTCAGGGTGCCGTTCGCGATGACGAAGCGCGGGGTGAACTGCATAAGGGTCTGAAGACCGGTCTCCTTTCCGGAATAATCCCCTTCGAGGGTGAGGTCGACGAGAACCCTGTAATTGCCTCCGATCACAGGCCCGACGGTTCCGAGGAGGGAGAAATTATGTTCGTTGCCATCCGTGGCGCCGCCGAGGCGCGTCGAGGAGAACGAATAGCGCACCGTCGCATCGTAGGTCAGATAGTCATTGCTGCCCTCGAGCGACTTCAGGGAGGCTCTCAGGCTTGCAGTATTCATCGCTGTCGAAGCGGCGATATCGGAGCCGGTGAAGATACCCTCATAGCCGGCCGACACCTTCAGCGTATTGCGTGTGAAGATGGAGCTGGCGTCAATACCGAAGCTGTCCTTGAAGTCATAGCCGTCAAAACCCTCATAGCGGCCCTTGTAGCCGTCCAGGTTGTTCCTGACGTCCAGCGTGAAACCGCTCCGGGCCACAGGGGCCCACACGAAGTCGAGTTCCGGACTCAGGGCTATGCCTGCACCGGCCCTGAGGTAGAACCTGCCGGGAGCGGGCACATTGCTTTCCGGAGTCGCATTCACGCTGTAGGGTCTGAACTCATAGGCGCCCTTGTATGGCGAATCGAACACGGAATAGTCGAACTTGTAGTCGAACTGGAGAAGAGTGTCCGGGACGAACATCTCGACGCCCTTCTTTTCAACGGCGGGCATCCTCACGTTATAGTCGTTGGTCACGCTTACGCTGGTGTCCAGGTTCTGTGCGAAGCCGGGAACGGAAAGCAGGAAAGCTGCTGCTGATGCAATATATTTTCTCATAATCAGTTCTTCATAAGTTGGGCGAGACGCTCGAGCCTCATCTTCACGTTGTCCTGTACGTCATCTTCTTCAGACGAAGGGGTATATCCGTCCCTGACGCTTTCGAAGGTGGCCTTGGCCTGTTCCAGAATCCCCCTTTCGGCGAAGGAGTCGCCCAGGACGATGAAGGACTTGGCCAGCCAGTACGACTGGTCCCCTGCCTTCCCTGAGAAATCATACACCGCGCTTTCAACTTCGTCGAACTTGCCGGTGTCATACTTGTTCTGGATAAGCAGATAGCAGGCCTCCGCCCCCTCCGGCGTGGAAGGATATGCGGACAGAGCCACGAACAGCTTCATCGCATCCGTCCTGCGGCTTGTAAGCAGGAAGGACTTCGCGCAGACGTAGTCCGCCTCGCGCTTCATCTTTTCCGAATTCGTGTCAGCCTTGACGGCATCGGCGGCGAGTATCGCGTTGTCGTAGTCGCGGTTCCTGTATGCAGAGCGCATCATCCCCACCCTTGCGGTGGACATATTGGTGTTGAACTTGGCCGTGGAGAGCAGCTTCGAATATCCGGAATAAGCATCCGCATAATGTTCGAGTTCATACGACAGGTCCGCGTATGCCAGTACGGAGGTCTCCATATAAGGTCCGTCCGAATCCATCGACATCAGCTTGGTGAAGTAGTCCAGGGCCTTCTCCTTGTTGCCGGTAACCCTGTAGGAATCGGCTAGATAGAAGCAGCATTCCGCCATCCTGGGAGTCTCGGGATATTTCTCCAGATAACGCTGGAACTGATGGACGGCCTCTCCGTAGTTCCCGGCCAGATAGACCTGCTCGGCCGTATTGTAGTACACCCTCTCCTTGTCAGCTTCCGAGCGGCTCACGACAAGGGAGTTGTTCTCGATGTATTCGAGATATTTCTCAGGGGTCTTGAGGGTCTGGTAGATGGACTCGATGGCGAGAAGCGCGTCGTCAGCACTGTCGCTGCCCGGCATCTTGTGGATGACCTGGTCGTAGTAGCCGATAGACTTCTCGTATTCCCCGATGTTCCTGTTAACCATACCGAGTCCCATCAGCGACTTCGCGACATAGGTGGAATCGCTTGTGGTGGTGCGGAGCTTAGTGAACACGCGCACGGCCTCGCTGCTGTTGCCGGTCTCCATCTCGGCGCGTCCGAACTCGTACATAGCCTGCGAATACAGCGGGAGCGAAGGAGAGGCGTTCTCGACCTTGGAGAGAACCTCGACCTTTTTCTTCTTGTCACCTGTCAGACCGTAGCACAACGCCTGCTGATAATAAGGATAGATATTGTCAGCAGAGCCGAATTCATTGATCACGTTCTGGTAGGATTTCACAGCCTCCTTGTAGTTCCTGGTCGCGAAATCGCAGTCCGCCCTGCGCACGAGGGCGTCTTCCCTGTTGGTGGAGGAGCCGGAGCGCAGATAGATATCGAACCATTTCGACGCCTGGGAGTAATCGCCGTCGCCGTAATGGGCATAAGCCAGATTGTACGGCAGCAGGGCGCCTTCCTCACGTCCGTCAAGGGCCGACGAGTTATACAGGTCCTGCCAGGTCCTGGCCGCCTCGCCGAAATTGTCGGTGCTGTAGCAGGCCTCGGCAAGCCAATAACGGGAAATCTGGTTCAGCCTGTCCGTCCTCGGAAGGTAGTATGCCGCAGCGCGCAGGCAAGGAACGGCGTTTCTGAAAGAGCCGCCGGAGACGAGCTGCTTGGCGCGCAGATAATTGGCTTTCGTATAGTTGCTGACCATCTCCGGAGTCAGTTCGTCAATATGGTCATAGGCGTCGACGGCACGCGCATAATCGTGGTCATACAGCGCTGCAAGGGCCATATAACTATAGATCTGGTCCCCGTGCTTCGTGGTCGAATAGCGCTTGATGTACTCCGTGAAGCCCACCGTGTCCTTGTTGAGGTCGAAGGCAAGCTTGGCGTAGTTGAAGCTGGCGTCCTCCGTGATCCTGGGGTCGTGAAGCACGGATGCGGCATCCTTGAACGCCTCCATTGCGGAGACCTGGTTGCGCAGCTTCATATATGCGCCCGCGATCTGGTAGTTCGCTATCTGTCCGAGGCTGTCGCTGCGGTCCGTCATCTTCTGGAAATTTTCTATCGCACCCTTGTAGTCACCGATGCCGTACAGCACGTTTCCGGCATAGAAATAGTCGGAGCGCGTCATATCCTCGCGGGAAGTGAGCGCATAATATTCCTTGGCCTTGGCCTTGTCGCCCTTGATAAGGAAGGACTCGGAAAGCATCCTGGCCACCCTGAGCTTCCGTCCCTCCGTGCAGGACTCATAAACGGCCTCACCGTTCTCCGCCACATAGGCGTAATCCTTCATATTGAACTTGCAGTCAAGGATATAGAATGAGGCCAGATCCTTGAAACGTGCGTCATCGAGAACAGTCGTGAAATAATCCACAGCCCTGTCGAACCCGTTGCCGGAATAAAGTATGCACCCTGACAGATAGTCAGCAGGACCGGTATATTCTGATTTCGGAGCTTCCAGCACCCTGGAGAAACGGTCCCACGCGTCGGTGTAATTACCCATCGCGTAATCGCAATAGCCTATCTTGAATTCGTATTCGATGCGCTGCTTGCCGGTCAGCTTTCCGCTGTCCGTCTTCACGAAAGCCGCACGCGCAGCTTCATAGTTTCCCTCGTCGAAAAGGTTGAGAGCGTGAAGATAATGCATCTGGACGGAAAGGCTGGAGGAGCCCCTGCGGTTCTCGAAATCGGAAACCATAGAGCCGTAGTCCTCCGTGCGCAGCCTTATGGAGCACATCACGGAATAAGCCTCACAGTAGGGATCGTCCTGGATAGAATCGAAAAGGGTCCTCGCACGGGAATACATTCCGTTGTCATACAGTTCCCTGGCTTCACGGAACACTTTCGTGCGGCTGTCGGCGGCCGCCCCTGTAGGATCAAGGGCAAAGGCAGAAGCGAGAAGAAGGACCGCCAAATTGTTCAAACGCATAAAATATATCTTTATCAACTTACAAATTTACTCAATTTTAAGTTATATTTGCAGAAATTATTCCACAAAATTCAATGGATTCCACCATCATTTTCGAAGATGCCCAGATCATAAACGGCGAGAACGCCGTCGTGTATGATTTCAATATGAAAGTCGACAAGGGCGACATAGTCTATATCACGGGCAAAGTCGGTTCCGGCAAGACATCGATAATTCGCACGATAATAGCGGAGAACCCATTGAAAAAGGGCTCCGGCACCGTCTGCGGCTATGATCTCACCAGGATCAGGAAGAAGGATATCCCCTACCTGAGGCGTAAGCTGGGCGTGGTGTTCCAGGATTTCCAGCTCCTGATGGACCGCAGCATCGAGGACAATCTCGAGTTCGTGCTCCGCTCCACCGGATGGAAGGACAGGAACGCCATATCCGCACGCATCGCCGAAGTCCTCGAGGCCGTCGGGATGGAGACCAAGCCCCACAAGATGCCACACCAGCTTTCCGGAGGAGAGCAGCAGCGCATCGCCATCGCCCGCGCGATACTCAACGAGCCGGAAGTGATAATAGCCGACGAACCGACAGGCAACCTGGACAGCGCGACGGCGGAAGGTGTGCTCGACCTGCTGATGTCCATCAACCGCGACCGCGGCACCGCCATCGTTATGGTGACCCACAATCTCGGCATCGTGGAACGCTACCCGGGCCGCGTGTTCGTGACCGCGGACGAAAGATGCATCGAGCAATGAGGCTGGCGCAGAGATACGATGCGGTGCTCGACTGGTTCAGGAAGAACCGCCCCGCAGTGCAGTCAGAGCTCAATTTCTCCTCCCCCTACGAACTGATAGTCGCCGTCATCCTGTCCGCACAGTGCACGGACAGGCGCGTGAACCTCACCACTCCGGAACTCTTCAAGCGCTACCCCACCGTCCGGCACCTCGCCGCCGCCGAAGCCGGGGACGTCTATCAGCTCATCTCCAGCATCTCCTACCCCAACAACAAGGCCCGCCACCTGGCCGGAATGGCACGCGCGCTGATGGAGCGCTTCGACGGACAAGAGCCATCCGACACGGAAGAGCTGATGAGCCTGCCGGGCGTTGGCCGCAAGACCGCAAACGTCGTTGCATCAATCATTTACGACGAGCCGGTAATAGCCGTAGACACGCACGTGTTCCGCGTCGCGAGACGACTTGGCCTGTCACGCGGGACCACTCCCCGCGCCGTCGAGCTCGACCTGGAAAGGCACATCCCCGCCGGAGAGAGACCCAAGGCGCACCACTGGCTCATCCTCCACGGCCGCTATACCTGCACAGCCCGCAATCCGAAATGTGCGGACTGCGGGCTGCGGGAATTCTGCAGGACGGCTGGGGAAGCCTAATCGCAGAACTGTTTCTTGAGCATTTCTATCTTCGCGTCGGCATCGCTGCCCTTCGCTCCGAAATAGAACTTTATCTTCGGCTCCGTGCCGGAAGGACGGACCGAGACCACATCGCCGGCCTCGTCGAAGAACTGAAGCACGTTGGATGAAGGCTGGCCGGTCTTTTCGGGTTCGAGGTAGTCGATGACCCTGACCACCGGGCTGCCGCACATCTCCGCGGGAGGGCAACTGCGCAGCTTGTCCATCATCGAGCGTATCTCCTCAGCCCCGCTGATGCCCTTGCGCACCACGGAGACGAGACCCTCCTTGCGATAGCCGAACTTCCCGTAAACCTCCTGCATCAGATGGTAGAGCGTAAGTCCCCTCTCGGCGGCCCAGGCTGCACATTCGGCAATCATCATACAGGACACCTGCGCATCCTTGTCGCGCACGAACTGTCCCACGTTGAATCCGTAACTCTCCTCGCCGCCGCAGATGAACTCGCCGTCGGCCTCGTGCCTCTTGACGACTTCCGCAATGTACTTGAAGCCGGTGAGAACGTTGTAAACGGGCACACCGAAGGTCTTGCAGATATCCGTGATGAGCTCCGTGGTGACGATGGTCTTCACGACATACTTCCCTTCCCCGAGCTTTCCGAGTTCCTTCCAGCGCGTGAGGATGTAGTAGGTCAGCAGCGAAGCCGTCTGGTTGCCGTTGAAGAGCACCATCTTCCCTTCGTTGTCGCGCACGGCGATGCCCATACGGTCAGCATCCGGGTCAGTGCCTATGACAATGTCCGCACCCGTCTCGTCCGCTTTCCTTAGCGCCATATCGAGAGCCGCGGGCTCCTCGGGATTCGGGGACACGACGGTCGGGAAATCACCATCCGAGATGTCCTGGTCGGGGACGTGGATGATATTGGACTTGATATTGGTGAAGCCCAGGCGGGAGAGTATCTCGGGGACGAGACGCACTCCGCATCCGTGGAGAGGCGTATATACTATCTTGATGTCGCCGTGCTTGCGGCAGACCTCGGGAGAAAGGCTTAACGAGAGCAGGTCGCGCAGGTACTGCTCGTCCACTTCCCTCCCCATCATCTCGATCTCGCCGCAGCGCAGACCCGAAGTGAACTTGACCTGGGAAGGGTCCGTGATCTTTGCGACCTCGGCGACGATCTCCTTGTCGACGGGAGAGGTGACCTGGCCGCCGTCGGACCAGCTGACCTTGTAGCCGTTGTACTCCTTGGGGTTATGGGACGCGGTGATCATCACGCCTGCAACGGCACCCTTGAGGCGCACGGCATAGCTCATTTCAGGAGTGGGGCGTATGTTGTCGAAGATATAGACGTGGATCCCGTTGGCGGAGAACACCTCCGCGGCAATCTTGGCGAACTCCTTGCTGTTGTTGCGCGAATCATAGGATATGACGACCTTCGGGTCATCGGAGTCGGTGTGCGACAGGATATAGTTCGCAAGGCCCTGGGTGGCCATTCCGACAGTGTATTTGTTCATCCTGTTCGTTCCGACGCCCATTATTCCGCGGAGCCCTCCCGTACCGAATTCGAGATTCTTGTAGAAGGCGTCCTCGAGTCCGGAGGGGTCGTTGTTCCTCAGTTCGAGGATACGCATTTTGGTCTGCTGGTCATAATCGCCGTCAAGCCAGCTGTGGACGGCATCCAGATAATTGCTCATATACTATTTCAGATTGAAAGTTACATATTTGTCTATGGAGGCGTCCGGTCCGATGAAGGCGCGGAACTCGCCGGGCTCGGAACCGTAGGTCATATCCCTTCTCCAGAACTTCAGCATATCGCCGGTGATTTCGAAGCTTACGGTACGCGATTCGCCGGGCTTGAGGCTGATCTTCTCGAAGCCGCGGAGCATCTTGACGGGACGGGAGACGCTGCCGACCATATCCCTCAGGTAGAGCTGGACGACCTCGTCGCCGGCACGTTCGCCCGTGTTGGTGATTGTGGCGGAGACGGTCAGTTTCCCGTTCACGTTCATCTCCGAGCCGTCGATGGAAGGCTCCGAATACTTGAATTCAGTATAGCTCAGACCGTAGCCGAAAGGATAGAGGGGGGCGTTCCAGCAGTCGAGATAACGGGAATGGAAACGCACGCCGGTGCCGTCCGTGTGGGGGCGTCCGGTATTCTGCATATAATGGTAAACCGGCACCTGGCCCACGTTGCGGGGGAAGCTTGCGGTAAGCCGTCCGGAGGGATTGGCGACGCCGTACAGGATATCGTGGAGCGCATCGGCCGTCGTAGTGCCGGGCTGCCAGGCCATAAGGATCGCCTGCGACCTGGCGCTTTCATCGCTCAGGTCCAGGGGCCTTCCGGCAAGGGCGACGAGCACCACGGGAATAGTTCCCTCTCCCCTTCCGGCAGGCGGATATCGGTCTTCGAGGCGGCTTCGCCGCTCATCTTGCAACCTTCGCCGAGAACGCACACGATAACGTCGGCCTTTTCGGGAGCCACCAGGTTATGGTCCCTGGAGAAGCGGTCGAGGATGGACTGCGTCTTCTCAGGCTCACAGGCTCCGGCCCAGGCACCGCAATAGTCCCTGACCCTCTTGTCACAGAGATCGCCGACGAGGGCTATCTTCATTCCCTTGCGGAGAGGGAGTATCTTCCCTTCGTTCTTGAGGAG
>JAKSKA010000036.1 GCA_024401915.1 Bacteroidales bacterium | reverse complement strand
GGTAATATGAAGCAAGGCACGATACGAGGCTGATCAGATGGGTACTCTCCACTATGTCCAGAATCAGATTGGGGTCGTTGACCTCCACGGTAACGTCCAGTTTCCTCGTGTCAAGGCCGAGGAAGCGGTCGAAGGCACGCCTGGCCTGCAATCCTTTTCCCGGCAGCACCAGACGATGGTTTTCCAGGTCTTCCATAGTCAGCACCTTGCGGGACGCCAGGGGATGGTCCTTTCTCATAACGGCACTGAGAGCGTTCTTGAAGATGGGCTCGGATTCAAGCCCCTCATAGGCGAACGACGGCTTGTAGGTCACTGCGAGGTCGAGTTGCTTTTCCATCAACATATCTAACAGCTCCGTCGCCGTCTCCGACTGTATCAGGAGCCTGACTCCGGGATGTTCCTTTACGAAATTCTTGACCGTCTCGGTCAGCAGGGAGCTGAACGAAGGCGTCGTGCCTATGCGCAACGTGCCGCTCAGCGCGCCCTTGAGGTCTCTCATCCTGTTGCTGCATATCTCGGAGTCCTCTATGGTCTTCAGCGCAAGCGGAAGAAGTTCCTCGCCGGCTTCCGTCAAGGTCACGGAATGTTTGGTCCTGTCGAAAAGAGTCGCCCCGACCTCGCCTTCCAATTGCTGTATCTGCTGGGACAGGGTGCCCTGGGTGATGAAAAGACGGCGTGAGGCGTCGGAAAAGTTCAGGGTTCTGGCGACCATCACGAAGTACTTCAAATGCCGTAGTTCCATATTCATCAAATTATATGTCCGGCACAAATATATTGAAAATTTCAATAACAGCTATTGAAAAATAGTTTTAATATCAATATTCAAACCGCTTTTTGCCGCTTTACCTTTGCGACACAAGTTCAACCATTAAAAACAAAAAAGTATGGCAACAAAATTTTTTATCTGCAACACTTGCGGAAATGTCGTTTTCAAAGTCATCGACAGCGGCGTTGGCGTTGTCTGCTGCGGCAAGCCGATGCAAGAGCTCATCCCGTCCACGAACGACACCGTGATGGAAAAGCATCTTCCGGTGGTCGAATGTGAAAAAGATGGTACGATCAGGGTGAAGGTCGGGTCCGCCCCGCACCCGATGACTCCCGGTCACCACATCTCCTTCATCTTCCTCGAGACGGAGGACGGAGGACAGATGAAGTTCCTGATGCCGGATGATGCGCCCGAGGCGGTCTTCCACAGCTGCAAGGGCAAACCCATAGCAGTATATGAGTTCTGCAACATCCACGGGCTCTGGAAAACGGAGCTGAAGGAATGTGATTCGAAAAAGGATTGTAAATAAAGCAACCATTATGAAAAAGATCATGAGTCTCCTGATAGCTTCCATTCTCGGTCTGGCATCCTGCAGTTGCAGCGGACAGAAGGTTGACAATTCGACGGTCGGATCCCTTGACCTCTACAAATATCTCGGTACCTGGTACGAGATAGCCCGTTTCGACCACAGTTTTGAACGCGGACTCACCTACGCGAAAGCGACTTATTCAGTCAATACGGACGGCACGATAAATGTCAGGAACAGCGGAATGAAGAATGGCAAATACAAGGTCTCCAAAGGAAAGGCGAAACTCACCGATACAGTCGGACTCCTGCGTGTCTCGTTCTTCGGACCGTTCTACTCCGACTACAGGGTGATGATGTTGAGCGATGACTACAACTACGCCCTGGTCGGTTCAGGAAACGCCAAATACCTCTGGATACTCTCCAGAACGCCGAAAGTAGCGGACGACATCCTTACTCAGATACTGTCCACGGCCACAAGCAGGGGCTATGACACGAGCAAGCTGATCTGGGTAGAGCAATAAGCGTTACGTGCTCCTTCTCCAGCAGGGCACCCTTTCCCGAAAGGATTGGGTGCTCTGTGATTTTTTGTATATTTGCGCATTATGAAAAAGATAGCAATAATCCTGGCAGCCCTTGCGCTCCAGATTTCGGCTGCCGCAGGCGAGCCGCAGAACCTCAGGCTGCTTTACTGGAACATCCAGAACGGAATGTGGGCGGATCAGGGCAACAACTATGACGCCTTCGTGGAATATGTGAACTACATAAACCCCGACATCTGCGTCTGGTGCGAAGCGAAAACCCACTATAAGACCAATTCCCCGGTATCGTTCAAGGAGACCGACGACCTGTATCTCCCCGCCTACTGGAACGAGCTCGCGGCGCGTTACGGCCACAATTACGTCTACGTGGGCGGAGAACGCGACTTCTTCCCGCAGGTGATCACGAGCCGCTACCCCATCGAGAACGTGGAGCGTATGGTCGGCGACGACAATGTGGTCATCTCCCGCGGCGCCGGCTGGGCGAAGATAAACGTCGGCGGACGGGATATCAACATCGTGACGATGCACACCTGGCCGCAGAAATACAATTTCGGGCTCCGCGAAAAAAGCAGGGAGGAGCAGAGGGAGAGCGAAGCCAGGGCAGAGGGCGACCGCTACCGCGCCAAGGAGGTGGAATGGGTCTGCAACCACACCATCAACTCCGTCAAGAAGGCGAAAAAACAGCTCTGGATGATGATGGGGGATATGAATTCACGCTCCAGGCGCGACAACGCCAAGTACGGGTGGCCGGAAGACAGTCCCAAGTTCCTCGCACAGGATTACAGCGCTCACCACACGCCATACGTGGACGTGGTCTTCAAGTGGTTCGGTCCCAAGGACCTGCAGTACACCCACGCCAACAAGCACCGCATCGACTACGTTTACTGCACGCCTGCACTCTACAAGATGGTCTCGGGCGTCGAGGTCATCCATACCGGCTTCCCGGCAAACCACAAGGTGACGGGACCGGCGGCGAAGAAGCGGTTCTACTACCCTTCGGACCACTTCCCCATTCTCGTGGATTTCAAGATCAAGTAGCGGGACTACTCCTTCTCGTACAGCATGACGGCAAGGTCATACTGGCCGAGGCCAAGTGTGGTGCAGGATCCGTTCTGCGCCACTTCGGCCGTTCCGAGCGTAGATGAATCGACAAGCCGGTAGCCCGGGACGGAAAGCCTGGCTGAAAGACGCTGAGGCTTGGAGAGTTCCTGTGTGGCGACTATGGCCATCCTGTTCCCGTTCACGAAGCAGCGGGCCTGGACATCCTTGTTATCGCAGGTAAAGAAGTCCATATAGCGGAAAGTGCCAAGCAGCAGGCAGTCGGCATACTTGTCCTTCAGGGCGTTGACTTTCGCGAGATATGCCTGATAGCGGGGCGTCCTGTCGATGAGGTCGCGGCATCGGTAAATCTCAATATCGTTGCGCACGCCTTTCAGTATGGTCCAGTTCACACGGCGCTCGACGTCAGTATCGTCGCGGAGCCTCCTGTCGGAGACGATAAGCTCCGGGAAAGCATAGCGGAACCAGTCGATGAAATCGGGGACGCCGTCGCCGTGGTTATAGTCCAATATCATTGACAGATAGTCGGTTATATGCTCCGCACCTATGGCGAATTCGGGATTCAGAGCGTGAGCGTGGTTGCGGCACAGCTTCATCGCCTCGCCCTTCACGCGCAGGGGCGCCATCTCCGGAATGGGGAATTCGCCGCTGGTGTCCCAGTTGAGCAGACGGGTCTCGACGCGGCCCATCTGGTCATAGAAAATGCTGCTTGCGCCATAGTTGTAGGCCATATCCGCCCAGCCGAGCATCAGCTGCTGCCACTTCGGATTGCCGGTATCGGCAACGACGAAATTACGGAAATTCCAACCTCCCAGGAAGGTCCCGTGGGCGGTGAACTTATAGTTCTCGACGCACTCGTCGCCGTTGTTGTCCTTGAAAGTCAGCCCCTCGGCCTTGCCGCTGCGATAGAATTCGCTCTCACGGTCGATGATCTTGCCGTTCACGTAGAGGAGCGGATGGCCGCCGGCATCACGATAGCGCCTGATCGCATCCTTCAACCCCTTCTCGCCTCCCTGGTCAGGGTCGGGGACATAGTCGGGATTGGAGTTGTCCATACCCGCCTTCCACCAGCCGAATATAAGGACGGCATCCGCGCCGACGCTGCGTTCCACATCGGCGATACGGCCATACAGGTCCTTGTAGCGGAAGAAATACTCGCCGTACTGGTGCTTGAAGATCACCCGCTGCCAGCTCTTCATACGCTTGACCCACATAGGCGGCTCGTGGCGGTCCCACCAGCTGCTGTCGACCCACTTGCGGTATTCCTTAGCCGTCCAGGTCCAGTCGCCGCAGTATGGTGCTATCACGTTCACGGCGCGCGACCATTTGTTGCCGTACACGCAATTGGGGTACTTGTAGATGCCACATTCCAGCCTGTCGAAGGTCTCCGGCGCACTCGGGTACACGCGGAGTCCGTGGCCGGTATTCTCGAGCGACGGGTCGTGGCTGCCGAAATACAGGCCCTCGCCATCCCCTACAAGCGCATAGCAATTGGACGCGACATAACTCAGAGGGTAGACCACATTGAACTGGCGGAAGAACTGGGCCGGGGTCATATACGGGTTCTTGATACCCTCGGAGGCAATGGTCTTCTTCACATCCTTATAGAAATGGCCGCCGTAGGTGGTGGTCAGAAGCCGGAAACCGGCGGGCAGGGCAAGGTTGCCGACGAGGGGGTAATGCAGCTCGCGTATTATGGTATGGGGTTCGTTGTTCTCTATCTCCGCGCCGAAACGGAGCCTCTCATCCTCGATGCTCACGGTAAGCGTAAGGTTGAAACGCTGCTTCTCCGCAACTCGGGAATCAGCCTTCAGACCCTTGTATTTCAGGACGATGGACGAGGGCGTTGTGCTTATCGAAGGCTTGTGGTTCGCGCCGCTGACCTGCACCTCCTTCTGTTCGTGCGTATCGAAATACAGGCGCCACAGCGCCCCGCCGCCGGCATAATCGGTGCCGGTGACATTGTTCCTGAGACTCGTCACGCGACCGTCCTGGTCGATGGTGATCGACAATTTGTCGTTGGAAAGACTGTACGAGGTGGCAGCGGCATCCAGCGCGCAGAAAAGCGCAGCGAGGACGCAGAATGATTTGAGAATTCCTTTCATATCCGCTAAGGTAGAAATAATTTTTGTCTTCTGAACAAAAAGGGACGTCAGCGGAAGGGCTTCGAGGAAGAGAATCAGTTCAACTCCGCGGCGACTTTCTTTATGATAGCGGCATCCACCCCCTCATCGAACTTCCTGACCCACAGGCCGGGGGTGAACTCAAGCATATCGAAATCCTGAATTGTAAAAACCCAGGGATGCCTTATGCTCGGTCCTCGGCTCCAGTCGATGAAACGCATATTGGCGCAGGTGTTCTCGTGTCCGACGGAGCACACGCTCTTGTACAGCTTGTCCTTGTATTCGGACCTCCAGAGAACGGTAGGGATGAAAACCTCGTCGCAGATACAGCTGTGGCCGAACACCTTGTCAATCCAGCCGGCGGAATCCACGATGTATTGTGCACATCCGTGCGTTATGCTGAACCACTGGGAGCCCTGCTTGAACTCTATGCCCTTGTTCATTTCCAGCCCGAGGAAGCGCAGAATGCACTTGCAGGCGTGATTGAGCAAGTTGGTAAGGAAGAAATGGCTTCCTTCCGGGAACAGTGTAAAATATTTCACCCTGTTCAACGTATGTCCCTGGATTTCCCACAGATCAAGGAACTCCTTTCCATCATTCGCGTCGAAGAAATCGTGTATGCAGTCCTGCGGCTTGACCGGCAGGTCCAGACCTGACAGAAGGTGGTAATAAGAGTGCGTTGTGCGGGTCGCGGCCTTGAGCAGCGCCATCTCGGCCCGGATGATGCTTACGCCTCCCCAGGCGATGCGTATCCTCGGCTCGATGAATTCGACGGCGGATTTCGTACAGCAGCCCTCCATATCCTTACGGCAGAGAGCCGCTTTCCTGTCGATATGTACATAAATGTCGTTCCTCTCATCGTCGAGGAGCGACAGAAGCAGCCTCAACTGCGAGGGATTCTTATGAGCCAGAATCAGATATGCGTGTTTACCCATATTGCAAAGATACTATTTTTTCGATATCTTTGACGTCACAAACAACTCGTTTCATGCGTATTCTGGTCATATTCCACGTATATTATGAACATCTTGCCGCTTATTATCTGGACAAGATGCGCAACATACATTCCTGCGACTGGAAACTGATTGTCACCGGGCACAATCTTTCCGCAGGGATCAAGGAAAGGATCAGGGATTTCAAGGAAGATGCCGAGTTCCTCGAGTGCGACAATATAGGATATGACGTATGGCCTTTCATCGCCGGCATCAAGGCTGTCAATCTCGATGATTATGATATAGTCATAAAACTGCACACCAAAAACGAGGACGGCAGCAGGATGCGCCTTAACGGAGAGATGATGAGCGGGGTCGAGTGGAGGAACTATATGGTGGATGCACTGATGAAGGACAAGGAGGCTTTCGGGAAGCTGCTTTCGCTGTTCCGGGAGAACGGGAAACTGGGCATCGCCTACAGCCAGATGCTGAACTTCAAGTCGAGAGGCGGCCATCCGGAAGACGGGTCCCTGCTGGAAAACGAGCTGTCGCGTCTGGGAATCGAGCGCAGTTCCAGTATGTTCTGCGCCGGGACGATGTTTGCAGCAAGAGCCTGCACCCTGAAATTTCTCCAGAGGGAGGAGATATCATCGGAGGTTTTCCAGAAATCCGGGCCGTCTCACGGCAGCGCGACCATGGCCCACGTGTATGAGAGGCTGATTCCCATCAGCATAGTCTCCGGCGGATACGGATTGAAACTGATTCACGCCAGCAGATGGTCAGCGTTCAAGTTCGCAGTAAAGGACTGTGTCAATCCCGCGATACAATGGCTCTTCAGCATCGACCGTTACGGCGACGGCGACAAATACCTCAAAATCTGTGGGATATTGATAAAACTGTAAGAATCTTCCCCGGACCGTTCTGATTCCTCTCGATAGTGAAGAGGTAGTGTATCAGCTTCTTGAAAAAGGAGTTTTTCATCCCTGTCATCAATTTCACCCCGCGAAGGCCCGTTCCCCCGCTTTCCAGGGAATGCGCCTTGTCCGCCCTGCACAAGAATATCGATACCGGGCAGCATTCGGCAAATGTTTTGCCGCGCAGGCCGTCTGACAGCCTGTATCCCTCGATGCCGCATATCACATCGGTCCGCGGGTGGGTGCGGAAATGCCCGAGCGCTTTCCTGAACGCGGCCGTCGAGTCCAGGAACACATCCATCATCGCCTTCGTGAGGACGTGCCCGGGAAGGTTGAGGCTGTTGGTGAAGGGATATCTGTGGGAGCTCCAGGTCGTCAGTTTCAAGGCATAGTCGTATCCCCTGTCGCTGTCAAGGATGTCGAGGAACGGCTTCCAACCGTTTTCCGAGCGCTCGACCTTCTGCAGTTTTGCCTCAGGGCAGGCCGCGGCAATGCTTTCTATTTCAGCGTTCTCCTCGCTGTACGTGACATACAGGTCGTACGAGCAGCCGCACACGCTTTTCAGCGCCTCCATATAGACAGGAGCGGAGCGCGGATGGTTGATGTGAATATGGACCATCAGTTTCGGTTCTCCCAGATGGCCGAAACGCGCCTGGAGATAATTCCAGGTTTCATCCAGGTCGGCCGTCAGAGAGTCGGAGTAGGGCTGCCGCTCTTCGAGGCTCTCCATATTTTCATAATACTCCCCGGCCGTACGTTCGTAATATTTCCCGTTCCTCGCGAGGAAATAGGTGTAGGCGAGGTCATCACTGGCGCAGCACTCCATCACCCTGCCGTCGATGCAGTCAAGCCATTCCCCGAAATATTCCGCCTTGGTAAGCGATGCGCAGCCGCAATGGCAGGCCAGCCCGTAGAGCGAGACCTTGTTTCCGCTGACGGGAGAGTCAGGGAAGCGTCTGTGGACGTCCATAAAGTCGGCAATCATCCCTTCCGGATACAACCAGTCGTCATCAATGGATATCACGCAGGCGTCAGGATACTTGCGAAGGGTGGGGACCAGCTTCTTGTACACCTTCAGATTGTCCATCAGGTTGATCTCGACATTGTGGACATCCAGGTAATCCTTCACGTCAGAGGGTATCTCATCATCCCTGTCGAGATTGAGGACCACCAGGTCCGGCGGCAGTGTCTGGGCGAAAATCGAATCCAGGACGGCCGGGATGTTCCTCATCCTCGGCGCCCAGGTGGTCAATGTCACTATTATTCTCTCTTCCATTGCAAGCAGTTATGCAAAATGCACTATGAGATGAACAGGCCCTTGTCCGTAATCTTCGCTTGAGGGATTACGGGAAGGCACATAAATGACATAGTCAGGAAAGGAGCACGGAAGGTGCATCCGGCCGACGCTATGGTGTCCAGCAATTTGCGGTAGATTTCCACAACTTGTCCGGCTCCGAGTGGGGACATGATACCGGCGATAGGCAGGCTCAGGCTGTTCACTGCGCCCGTGCCGTGTACCGCGGCAATTCCTCCGCGCATTGAAACCACTTCGTTGATAACGCGGACTATCCCGTCATCGGAAGATCCGATGGCGACTATGTTGTGGCAGTCGTGGGCGATGGAGGCCGCCATCGCACCATTCCTGACGTTGAATCCCCGGACATACCCCACGGACGGGGTTGCGCCTTTTACGTATCTGTTCAGGACCACGATTTTCTGGACCTCTTCCCACGGGTACGATGTATCATCGCGGCTTGCGTATTCCAGCGAGGTGTACAGCTGGCCGTCGCTGGCAATGATTACAGGCACGGAGGCGCTGTATTCCCTTTCAATGTCCGCCACCCTGATTGCCTGCGCCTCAAAATTGTTCGGGAAGACATCTCCGCCACCGCAGTCCCGGACCTCGAGGCTCTCTCCACGGAAGAAGGTGGCAAGCACTTTCATCTCGGACGTGAGCGTATCCACCATAATGAAGGTTGCCGGATCCCCCTCCCTGAGCAGGCCCCAGTTCAGGTGATAATGTACCTGCGGGTTCAGGCAAGCCGACCTGAGCACATCCCAGAGGTCATAGCCGTCGCCGATGGCGCGCTTGACGAGGGCGTTGATGTGGCCCGACAGCAGGTCGTCAGGGTGGCAGTCATCCGTACAGAACATCACTTTGTCCGGTCTCAGGGCAATCAGCGGGATCAGGGCTTCGTAGTTCCGTGCAGCCGAGCCTTCTCGTACGAGTACGTCCATCCCGTTTTCTATGCAGGAAAGTCCTTCTTCGTAGGTCGAGCATTCGTGGTCGGTGGATATGCCTTTCGCGGCGTATGCCGCGCGGTCCCTGCCCAAAAGCCCGGGTGCGTGTCCATCCACGGGTTTGCCTGCGCGCCGGGCGGACGCTATCTTGGCGATGACTTCAGGGTCTTCGGAAAGGACTCCCGGGAAGTTCATCATCTCGGACAGGTAGCCGATCGAGGGTCTTTGAAGAAGTTCATCCACGTCCTTGCTCGAAAGCACCGCACCCCCGGATTCGATGTCGGATCCGCAGCTCGGAACACAGCTCGGGGCTCCGAAGCAGAAGTTGAAGTTGGTTCTGGAGGCATCCTCCAGCATATAGTCTATTCCGCTTACACCCAGGACGTTGGCGATTTCGTGGGGATCGGACACCACTCCGACGGTACCGTGACCTGCAGCAACCCTGGCCAGCTCGGCCGGGGTGAGCATACTGCTCTCGATGTGGAAATGGCTGTCAATGAACCCGGGCAGGATATAAGGTGCATCCGCCGGGACTCCCCCGCATTCGCGCACAGCCGTGACCGTGCCCCCGGAGACTTCAATGCGTCCGTCGAAGATACGTTTGCAGATCACATCCACAATGTGGCCAAGGTATACTTTAGGGCTCGTTTCCATAATATATTTATTTGCACATTCACTCTGCGACTTGAGCGCGGTTGCAAATCTATTCCTCACAAATATAGGTATTATTTTAATGGGAACGATAGACGTGTTTACACTAAATAACTAAAAAGAGTCACCCTCATAAGGGCTTTCAAGGATTTGAATAAGGTTACCTTGCCTGTGGCCTTACGGCCTTGGGCAATGTGGATTCATTATTTTGATTGCAAGCAATGTCAGGATTCGCCTCGGCAGAATTGAAGCGTGCTTCATTCTGTAATGAGGCGAACACTGCAGCCGACGTCGCGGCTGCCGATGGCGTCAGGGTAGACATTGTCGCTATAGAAGAACACGCGGTACGCGTAGTACTCATCGTAGGCAGTAGAGGACCAATAGTAGCCGTAGAAGCCGACATAGTCGACACGGGAACCACCGCGGCCGCCAGCAGCGGGAAGGAAGACGAGATTGCCGGCAGCTGCCAGTGCTGCGTCATCTGCATATGAGTCTGCAAGGGTCCCCTCAAAGCCGTCCGGTGCTATGACGTAACCGTTCACTCCATTGACTGTGGCCCATTTCTTAGTATGGTTGTTGAACAAATACGTCCACTCCGCTGTGGAAAGCGTACGCCAACCTGTCTGCTCCGTTCCGCCAACATTGACGGTGAAACCATCTTTCGAGGTTGTCTCGGTTTCGTTGGTGAAGAATACGTCGCTCCCACTTGCACTTCCATCGTTGTATCCTTCGGCATAAGCTACGGAAGCATCCTTGCTCCAGTAGAAATGACTTACGTGATTGTTTGCGTACGATGTTCCGGAATACTGGTTGGCTTCGAACTTGAAT
>JAKSKA010000035.1 GCA_024401915.1 Bacteroidales bacterium | reverse complement strand
ATCAGAGTGTTTCTGCCTGATTCTCTCTGAAAATAACAGAAGACAGGCTTCGTGTGTATAAAACCCTCTGAAAACCAGACCCGGTTACCCCTTGAATGCCCAGGCGCGTCTCAATGCGCCCCGCGGAGGCCGGGATGTAGCGTCGTAGACGCGATGCCCCTGCGCCTATAGACCTCGAACTCGAAGGTGATGCCGCCGGGCTCGTCCGTGAAGGTTTCGCTGCGCGAGTCGATAACCCAGAGGCTTTCGTCTATCTCGGGGAAGAAGCTGTCCGCGTCGGGAACGCGCGTGTGGACCCTTGTTATATAGAGCGTGTCCATTTCAGGGAGCGCCGCACCATAGACGGAGGCGCCGCCAATCACGAAACAGCGGCCTTCCTCTCCACATTCTTTTCCTGCGGCGAGGAACGCCTCCTCGAGGCTTGAAACCTCCACAACACCAGGGATTCCCGTTTTCCGACGGCTGATAACAATGTTCAGCCTTCCTTTGAGCGGTCTGAAAGGCAGGGACTCGTAAGTCTTGCGGCCCATTATCACCGGGCAGCTTCCCGTAGTTCTCTTGAAGTATCGGAGGTCTTCGCTCAAGTGCCAGGGCAGGCTTCCTGCCGCGCCTATGGCATTGTCATCCGCGACCGCAACAATCAGACATTTTTCCATATCGAAGGGGCTTTGTTCCGCGAAGATAAGAAAAATTGCTAAATTTGTTTCCTCTGATAAGGAATGGTGAAAAAATAAGTTGGTAAAGATTGCTAAGTTATTTTTTTATAATGACTAAACAATGATATGAAAAGGAAAATCATACTTTACTCCGGGATAGTCCTGTCTTTTCTGGTGCTGGCCTATGCCTTCGTGCCACAGGTCCTCAGCGGCAAGATCGTGAACCAGAGCGATATTTCCGGGTGGCAGGGAATGTCGCGCGAGATGATGAGCTGGAATGCAGCCCACCCTTCGGACCAGACGGCCTGGACGGACTCGATGTTCGGCGGAATGCCTACGACAACCATCCACGCCTCCACCCGCGGCGACTGGACCCAGCCCGTCTATGACTTCCTGCTTACCGGCCGCCGTCCCGCGACATACTTTTTCATATCGCTGCTTGGCGCCTTCCTGATGCTGCTCGCCTTCGGGATCAGTCCGCTGCTCGCCGCTTTCGGCGCCGTGGCCGTGACCTTCTGCTCATACAACGTCCAGATAGTGCAGGTGGGCCATAATACGAAGATGCAGGCGCTCGCCTTCCTGCCCTGGGTGCTCGCCGCCCTGGTATTCACCTATCGCAGCTCGCGCAAGGAGCGCGGATTCCTCCCCCTGATGCTGCTGGGGGCCGCATTCTTCGGTCTGACGTTGAGTTTCCAGGTGAAGGCGAACCACCCCCAGATCACATATTATCTCGCGATAATGATACTGCTCTACGCTGTCGTGGAGTTCGTTTATCTGATAGTATCACCTGAGCGCCGGAAGGCCCTCGGGCGCTTTTTCGCCGCTTCGGCGCTGCTTCTCGTCCTCGGCATCGCCGGGATAGGCACCAATGCCATCAAGCTGCTCCCGACCTGGGAATACACCCCCTATTCGATGCGCGGCGGCTCTACCGAAGGAAAGGATGACGGCGAAAACGCCGGAGCGAAGGGGCTCAAGCTGGATTATGCCACGAGCTGGTCCTATGGCTGGGAGGAGCTTCCCAACCTGCTGATACCCAACTATAACGGCGGCTCGTCAACGGGTGCCGTGAATCCTAAGAAATCGGAGACTTATGCGCTCCTCAAGAAGGCGGGCCAGCCCAATCTGCGCGAGGTCTGCAAGGCGCTCCCGCTCTATTGGGGTCCCCAGCCATTCACTGCCGGCCCGATGTATATGGGCGCAATCACCATTTTCCTCTTCATCCTGGGACTGATGTGCTTCAGGGGGCGCTGGAAATGGTGGATAGTCGCGGTCAGCCTTATTGCCGTACTTCTCGCCCTCGGGCGCAATCTTAGGGGCTTCACACGCTTCTTCTACAACTATGCGCCGATGTACAACAAGTTCAGGACGGTGTCGATGAGCCTCGTCGTCCTGCAGTTCACGCTGCCTCTGCTCGGCTTCCTCGGCGTCGATGCGCTGCTGAAGCAGGACGTGGCTGCACGTGAAAAGAAGCGCAAGGTACTCGTGGCGGCAGCCGTGGGTATAGGTCTGTGCCTGTTTTTCGCCATCATCCAGGCCTTTGCGGGCAGCTTTACCGGAGATGTCGATGCCGGCCAGCCGAAGGCGCTTCAGGACGCGCTCGCAGCAGACCGCTACGGCCTTCTGTGGGCTGATACGTGGCGCAGCATCATATTCATCGCAGGAGCCGCCGTGCTGCTTGTATGGGCCGTTTCCGACACGAAGGGAAGCCGTTCCACAGCCGCCGCCGTCGCTCTGGGCGCACTTGTGGTCATAGACCTCTTCACCGTCGGGAAACGCTATCTCAGTGCAGACGATTTCGTGACGCCGCGCCAGTTCAGCGGGCAGTTCGCAAAGCGCCCCGTGGACGAGATGATACTTTCGGACACGGACCCTTCCTATCGCGTCCTCGACCTGACGGTCAACGTGTTCAACGACTCCCACCCCTCATATTGGCACAAGAACATCGGAGGCTATTCTCCCGCAAAGCTGATGCGCTATCAGGAGTTCATCGATTCGCATCTGGTCGGGGAGATCCGGAGCGTTTACGGCTCGCTGGACTCTGCCACGACCATCGCCGAGGCGGAGGAGGCCCTTCCGTATTGCGCGGGGCTTGCGGCGCTGAACTGCCGCTATATCATCGTGGGGGCTGAAAACCCGCCGCTGCGCTACCGTTACGCCAAGGGACCGGCCTGGTTCGAGGGAACGGAGGGAAGCGTGGAGATGAAGTCCTATGCGCCCAATGAACTGCGCTACAGCTGCAGCTCGGAAGAGGGCGGCACCGTCGTTTTCAGCGAAGTGTATTATCCCGAAGGCTGGAAGCTCACTATGGACGGCGGCGAACCGCTGCCCATCGCCCCCGCGTCAGAACTTGCACCGGGCTGCGAAGGCGGAAGCGTGCTCCGTGCTGCACGTGTGCCTGCCGGCAGCCACGAGCTCGTGATGCGTTTCGAACCGGTGTCCTACGCGCGCGGAGAGGCGGTTTCCAGGCTTTGCTCGATAATCATCCTGCTGCTGAGCCTGGTGTCTGTTGGCTTCGCGCTTTTCTATTCGAATTCCACGACCACGGGGAAGGTCAGCGAAGGGTAGTGGAGGCTGCCGTCGGCAGTCTTGCGCTTGCTCCTTTCCACCGTGTAGGTCTTTGCGGAAACTCCGGAAAAGTAGATATGGCAGCGGCGACCGCCGACAGGCCCTTTCTCGTCGTATGAACTACAGGTATCGACGGTGGTCTTGTCCTCCGGATCAAGGGTTCCGTAGGTGTTGACGTCCTCGTAGGCGTTTATCCAGCGCGATTCCTTAAGGATGGAATAGCCCTCCGAATTGGGCTGGGCATAGGCACTCAGAGCGATTATGGAAGGGACCTTTTCGGGAAATTTATCCGAAAGGATCTTTACGAGGTTCCTGGCGTTGGCGACGTTGATTTCAGGATAATCCAGCTTTCCCTGCTTCGTATACTGCTTGGCGTCATTGAATATAGCGGATGCGAAATAGAATGATTCGCCGCTCTTCTTGTCCTTCAGCCTCACCCAGGCGACAGCGTGCTTCTTCTGGCCGTATTTCAGTGTCTTGTCCCTCCCGGGCTTGTCAAACAGGCCGCCAAGCCAGTTTATTCCCCAGTCCTCACATTCGAAGCGCGCAGCTTTCCACATCACGCCGACTCCGTTTACGAGATGGCCGTCCAGGGGAAAGTTCGGGTTCGAGTTGGAAGGCGTCATCCACTCGTAGCCAAGCCCCCTCTCGTTGAGGCTCTCGAGCAGTGACGGTCCACTCTCGAAACGCCCCGCAATGGAGTCGCAGAGGTCCTGGATTCCGATCACATCGCAGTCCAGGGCAGCTATTTCCTCGACTATCGCCTGCCTGCAGTTGCACCACAGCTTCTGGGCGTCGCATTTCCCGCCCTTGAAGGCGCCTTTCCGCCGTACGGATGAGGTGAGGTCATACGATGCCGCCTTGAGCTGCAGTTTGCCGGCCGCGAAGGCGCCGGGAGCGCCGAGAAGCGCCAGCATTATTATAGGAATCAGTCTTTTCATAATATCATTTCATTTCGAGGTCAGCCCTGATGGGGTAATGGTCGGAGATGTAGTTGACGTGGCCGTATTGTCTCGAAATCACCTTGAAATCGGTGCATTTCTTGAATCCGTCGTACCAGATGTAGTCGATTGTGCCGTTCCAGGTCTTCCCGAAGCCGTTGAAAGAATACTTGTCATCAGATGATATTGCGGTAGTCCTCGTGTTCTTCATCTCCTCCTTTATCCTGTCGAGCGTATTGTTGTTCGGCGTGACGTTGAAGTCGCCGGTGATCACTACCGGAAGCTTTTTGGGATTCAGCACCTTGAGTGTGTCGAGTATCAGGTCGAGTCCCTTTTTCCTTGCCACCTTCCCCTTGTGGTCGAGATGGGTGTTGACGAAGATGAATTCCTTTCCGGTACGTTCCAGCCGGAAGCGTGCCCAGGTGGCGGTACGCCTGATGGCGGCATCCCAGCCCTTGGACGCAACGCCGGGCGTTTCGCTCAGCCAGAATCCTCCCCAGTCCTGCAGCGTCACGGTCCTGGTGTTGTAGAAGATCGAGGCCATCTCGCCCCCTTCTTTTCCATCGCGCAATATGCCTATGTATTGATAGTCGGGACATTCGCGCTTGATGTATTCGTTCTGGAGGACGGTGGGTTCCTGCGTGCCCATCACGTCGGGCTCGATGTCGCGTACCATCAGCGGAATCGCGAATTTGCGGTGGTCCCAGCCGTTTTCGTTATCTGCGTTGTTGTTCCAATAGCGCAGGTTGAAGGACACGACGCGGAGCTCCTTCTTTTTCGGGCCCTCCGTTTTCGGCCCATAGTCGTTGTAGTCGCGGAAAAGGAGTTCGGCGCAGACGGGGAAGTGGGTCGAAGGGAAGATGAGCGAGCCGTCAGCGGCCTTGTGCCTGTTCCTGTCGGCGTAGAACGCCACGGGGCGGAAGCTGTTGAACATAATGTGGTCGGGATTCCACTTCCCTGGAGCCTCGCCGTCTGCCGTGGTGATGGTCCCGTTATCCTTCATATCGCCCTTGAGAATGCCTGCGAAGCCGTACCAGCGCTTTGTGTCTATCCAGCGCCACTGTGCGAAGGAGCCCCAGTGCTTGTCCCTGTGGTCGACGTTGAGATTGCCCATCAGAACGGACGGCGTTCCGTCGGGGAGATTGTCGATCGCCCACTGGCGCATCTGTTTTGCGTTGTATTTGCTTACCTTGTCATTCAGTTTCCCGTCCTCTTTCCGGGGGGGGGCGGCCAGGTGGGTTGTAAGCACGTAAAGTTCCTTTTCTGAAGACTTGTGGCGCAGTTTTGCCCAGATGCAGGCTTTCACGGCTTCTGCCGGGAGGTCGTCGGCCGCGACGGGCTTGTCATAGTTGCCGCCGAGATAGAACACTCCGGTCTGCAGGGTCTCGAACATCCCGGGCCTCAGCCCGATTGCAAGCTCCTCCGCGCCTGTTTCGCTGCGCCTGATCCACTCGCGGGAGTCCGTGAACAGACTATTCTCCCCGGAAGGGATGGACTGGAGTGCGAGGATGTCGCAGTCGAGCGACGCTATCGTTTCCGCGACGGCGGGAGCGCAGTTCTGCCAGCTGCGCTGCTCCGTAAGCACGGTATCCGGCCGGACCGCATAGGTGGCGAACTTTATCGCCGGTCCCTCCGACCACGCAAGGGCGGAGACGGACGCGGCCAGGAGTACAATACTGAAGATAATACGTTTCATATAAGCAAAGATACGGATTTTTCTTATTTTTGTAAGGTAAACATACTCAATGAAGAGATCACTCTACATATTGCCGCTCGTCCTGCTTTTCCTGCTGCCCTCCTGCCGCGAGGGAAACGAAATGCAGGAGGAGTTCGACAGGGTGCTTGAAAACCGTGCGGAGTACGAGACGCGCTATCTCGCTGAAATAGCGGAGCTCGAACGGCAGTTTCCGCTCGCCTCGGGGGACTCGGTGCGCTTCGAGCTGGCAGCCGGGCTTTTCGAGAAATTCAGAAGCTACAACATCGATTCAGCGGAGTTCTATGCCGGGAAAATGGCGGAGATCGACGACTGCGTCCGTACCAAGGTCGCCAGGTCCATAGTCCTTGCGGCGAGGCGTAATTATGCGGAGGGATTCCAGCTGCTGGAGTCCGTGGACAGGAGCGCGCTTTCCGAACGGGACCTCGTCGTACTCTTCGATGCGTATCAGACACTGTCCTCCCTGTCCAACAACGAATACGGTCTTTCGGACGAGCAGCGCAAGGAGAACAATGACAGGCGCAGGTACTATCAGACCAGGACCCTCGAACTCCGGGACCTTACTCCTTACGAGAAGCTCTACTACACCGGACGCCTGCTCATTTCAGAAAAGCATTACCGCGAAGCCATAGACACGCTGGAGAAGGCGATGACGTTTAATCCTCCTTATGCAAAGGCTGTCCACTGTGCTTACGCCATAGCGACCTGCTATAAGGATCTGGGCGACGACAAGGCGTTTGAAAACAGCCTGTACCGCTCAATGATAATAGACATCGAGGCTGCCAACAAACAGTACCGCTCCCTGTATGACCTTGCGCTGCTGATGTATGAGAAGGGAGACCTCCAGCGGGCGCAGCACTATATCCAGGTCACGCTTCTCGATGCCATTTCCAGCAACTACAACGTCCGCATCGTTAATGCGATGGAGGCGGCAGGCATCATAAACGCCGCCAGAGCGCAGATGGAAAGACGCAATTCCGTCCTGTTCCTGACGGTGATGGTGGTCCTGCTCATCCTTTTCGCGGTCACCATCTTCTTCCTGCAGAAGGTTTACAGACAGAGAAAGCGTCTGGAAACCGCCTATTCTCAGGTCAGGGAACTCAACGGGGAGCTGAACGACCTGAACCTCGAACTGAAGGAGGAGGCGGCCATCAAGGAAAGCTGCCTGTTCCGTTATATGAATCTGTCCGTCAGGTTCATAGACAACATCGAGAACTACAGGCGCTCGCTAAGGGACGTGTTTAAGGACAAGGGTGTTGACGGGCTTCTCGAAAAACTGAAGGAACAGGATTATCTCTATATGCAGTACAGCACGTTCTATAAGCTTTTCGATGAGATTTTCCTCGGCATCTTCCCCGGATTCATAGACAACGTGAACGCCCGGCTTCCGGAGGGTTCGAAGTTCTGTCTGAAGAAGGACGGAAGTTTCCCGACGGAGCTCAGGATCCTCGCTGCGATGAGGATCGGAATCACGAAAAGCAGTAATCTTGCAGAGTTCCTGAACTGCCCGTCCGGCTCCGTCTACACCTATAAGGCGAATCTGAAAAAGCTCCTGAAATGTGAGGATTCCAGCCTCGAAGAGCTGGTTTCCGGCTTTTGACAATCTTAAATTATTTTCATATATACAATCGGAATATCCGCTTTCTACGTGTTTGAAAGCGGGTTTTCTGTAATATAGTGGACTTGATTATCCTTAATTTTTCAATACAAGTGTGTTTTAGTGTCAAGATTTTACTAATTTTGCATATTAACACGTAATTAACCAATGAAAAATCGCTCAATATCATCACTTCTCCTGGCGTCGCTTTTTGTGTGCGCGTGCGCCTGCACGAAGAACGGCACCGACCCGGACGACCCGTTCGCAGACGACCCTGTCACACCGGAACCCCAGGCTACAATCTACGGCCGCGTAAAGAAGGCGGACGGGACCGGAGTCGGAAGCGTCATCGTCACGGATGGCGTCAACTTCACGAAGACCAACGGAAAGGGTGTGTACAACCTCCGTTCCGACAAGAAGAACTCCATCGTCTTCATCACGATCCCGGCTTATTACCGCGTTCCCGACAACCTGAGCCAGCCCCATTACTGGGAGACCCTGACGAAGCCCGCCGACGAAGCGGAGCGTCACGATTTCATCCTTTACGAGGATCCGGGGCAGGATTCCCACACGCGTTTCGTTTTCGGAGACATCCATTTCTACTGCGACAGGGCCGTGGATCCATTCGACAAATTCCGCAAGAAGGTGAACGCTGAAGCCAAGAGCGGTGTTTACAGGACGGTTTTCGGACTTACGCTCGGCGATATGACCTGGGACCTCCACTGGTACGGTCTCGGCTCCAACTCCAGCGGCTACTACGGAATCCCGAAATATCTCGAACAGTCGAACAAGATAGAGTTCCCTATGTTCTGCACCGTCGGCAATCACGACCACGATATGAAGACGCCGGAAGGCAAGTGGCTGAACTCCCTTGGCGAGGTGAACGAAAAGGGTGAGGACTGGAGCTGCGAGATACCGTTCAGAAGGCTTCAGGGCCCGACCTGCTATTCCACCAATATCGGAAAGGTCCACTACGTGTCGGTCGATGACGCGATCACCACGGACGACGGAACCGGACTTACAGACCAGGACCACCGCAACTGCGTGTTCGGCTTCACGGAGCCTGATCTCGAGTGGCTCAAGAAGGACCTGAGCTACGTTCCCAAGACCACGCCCATCGTGCTTACGGTCCACATTCCTCTTTCCAACCGCGGCGGCTCCCTCCGCTCCCCGTATGCGTCCAAGATCACCCATCCCTGGTTCAAGGGCAAGAATCTCGGAACGATGCTGGAGCCTTTTGCCGGCCGTCCGCTGCTGGTGATCTCCGCCCACACCCACTACCTCTTCATCAACGAGAACCTGACCGTGGACACGCCTTCGGGACAGGTCACCTTCACCGAAATCAACAACGGTGCGGTCTGCGGCAATTTCTGGGGCTGTGCCTGGAAGGGCTATGCGATGTGCGTCGACGGCACTCCGGGCGGCTATCGTGTCCTAGAATACAATGGCACGAAGCTCTCGAATTCGATGTACCAGCCCTACGAGAAGAAGGGTTTCTATCCTTTCCGTTCCTACGACCGCAACCAGATCGAGATCAAGGGTGACAGGGCGAAGGATTTCTCGATACAGGTGCCCAACTTTATGACAAAGAGCACCGCCAACCTCGTCTATATCCATTGCTGGGACTACTGTTCCGGCTGGACGATAAAGGTTACCGAAGACGGCAAGGAACTCCCCGTGAAGGATTACGGCGGAGGCTACGACCCCCTTTATATGCTGATGCTTGAAAACGGCCAGGTCAGCAACGACCCCGGCAAGCTCTCTCACCTCTTCGAGGTCCAGGCGTCCAGCCCCACCTCCACGCTCGTGATAAGCGTGACGGACCCTTACGGCCATACTGCAACAGAAACAATGACGCGCCCGAAGGTATTCAAGCTGGATACCTACCGCGCAGAAGATTACTCAAAATAACAAATAGCTAATGAACAAACTGTTTTCCGGAATCAGACTGACCGCGCTTCTCACCGCGCTTCTTCTGCCCCTCTGTGCGTTCGCTCAGGGAGGCCGTTCGGTCAGCGGCAAGGTTTTGGACGAGAATGGTGAACCGCTCATCGGCGCCGGCGTGCTTTCCAAGGACGGAAAGCGCGGCACGGTGACGGACATCAACGGCAAGTACACGCTCACTGTATTGCCTTCCGACGAAGTCCTTGTCTATTCATTTATGGGTTATTCGAACCAGGAGGTGAAGATCACCGGCCGCGCAACGGTCGATGTACGTCTCGTCCCTGACGTCAACAACACCCTCAACGACGTCGTCGTCATCGGTTACGGCACGACGAAGAAGCAGGACCTCACGGGTTCTGTCGCCAACGTCAAGATGTCCGACATCGTGGACGTTCCCGTACTTTCCGTCGACCAGGCGCTCCAGGGCCGCATCGCGGGTGTGGACATTATGTCGACCTCCGGCGAACCGGGCAGCGCGACGTCGATCCGTATCCGCGGTACCCGTTCCATCGAGGCGTCCAACGAGCCTCTCATCGTCGTCGACGGCGTTATGGATGCAGTGACCGACCTCGGAGACATCAACTCCGACGATATCGAGTCGATCTCCGTCCTGAAGGACGCGTCCTCGACCGCCATCTACGGCTCGCGCGGCGCGAACGGCGTCATCATCGTCACGACCAAGAAGGGCGTCACCGACAAGCCTACGGTCCGCGTGAAGGCCAACTTCGGCGTTTCGCAGATATCCAAGCACCTTGACGTGATGAATGCCGAGGAGTTCATCCGCTACCGCAATGACTACTACTACTTCAACGGTGGCCAGAAGGATACCTATTCCGCACGCAGGAACTTCGAGAGCTACGAAAACGATACGGACTGGATCGGGGCCATCACCCGTCTGGCGCCCTACCAGAACTATCAGGCGACGGTCAGCGGCAACAGCCACGGCAACAACTACTTCGGTTCCCTTTCGTACACTGACAACGAGGGTATCATCATCAACACCGGAGAGAAGCGTATCACCGGCCGTCTGAATTACACCAAGACCTTCACCAAGTGGCTCAGCGTGGGCGCAAAGCTTTCCACGACCTGGCGCAAGAGGGACGAGAACAAGGCTCCCATCGGCGGCACCAACGTCTCCAACGGTGCGATGTACCTGAACCCGCTCATCGGACTGATGGACAAGGT